>CAMCBE010000060.1 GCA_945872805.1 Chitinophaga pinensis
TTTATACGCCAATGCTTCATCCTAGACCCATATTTAGAATTGGATCAAATACAATGAAAGAAACATACATACTTCAAATTAATACCGCCTTCAGCACAGCCAGCATAGGAATTGCTAAAAATGGCGTGCTATTAGTTGAGTCAAACAATCCAGATCAACATGACCATGCCGCTTTCATTCAACCAGCGATACAAACCCTTTGTACTGAGGCTGGATTACCACTGAATAAACTGGCCGCCATTGCTGTAATCAATGGACCAGGCTCCTATACTGGCTTACGGGTTGGATTATCGGCTGCAAAAGGCATTTGCTATGCACTTAATATCCCATTGATCTGCATCAATACATTAACATGGATGGCAGAAGCGCATCTCGGAGAAGAAGCTACTTTAATAGCACCCATGATTGACGCAAGAAGAGACGAGGTATTCACTGCAATTTTTGACCATAAAGGAAATATCATTTCAGCACCAGCTGCCCTAAAACTAAGCGAAAACAGCTTTGAAAGGGAATTAAATAACCATGCAGTTTCTTTCGTAGGAGATGGCGCTATAAAATGGAAAAATACCTGTAAACATCTACGAGCAGTATTCCCCCCCTCAACCTACAACGCCAATCATTTAGCTACACTTGCTTTAACATATTTCACCAGAAATGAATTTGCAGACCTAGCCTATAGCGAACCCTTTTATGTGAAAGACTTCTACTCCACGCAAAAAAAGTAAGATACCGCTGTTCATTCATGTAAATTATCACTTAATCGGTATCCAAAACACGACTAAAAAATGGTTGAAGATCAATAATGCATTATATTAGTAGGGCTAAACCACCTAACCAAAACACCACCCATGTCAGATTTTTTAAAAGAGTCTCCAGATGCTCAGGAAAAAGTGCAACCTAAAACCAACCAATTGGATCCCTCTACAACTTCCCTTGATTTTTTAAGTATAAAAAAAGTAAACCTTATTTTTCGTGCACTTAACCATAAATTAAGGCAGCAAATAATACGATTGATTGATAAACAAGGGAAAGTATCTGTAACCGAGATATTTGTTGAGCTCAGACTCGATCAATCAGTTGCTAGTCAACACCTTGCCATACTTCGCAGAGCTGGTCTTTTATTGACTGAAAGAGAAGGTAAATTCATGTACTATAAATTGAATCAAGCTAGGCTTGAAATGATTAATCAGATGGTTGTAGATTTGCTGAAATAATTTCGGCAATGACCAAAATCTCTCTCTCAGATCTCCACAATCAACTTTCTGCAGACACAAAAGCAATTATCCTTGATTGCAGATCCCCCGAGGAATTTGACGAGTCATTTATAGCTGGCTCAATCCATATAGGAAATCAAATCGCACGATATATCCGACTACTCAAACTCACACCAGACCAAGACATCATTCTCCTTGCAACATCAGAACATACAAAACTCATTGAATTGTTCAACAAGCTTGGTTACGAAAATGTGAAACTAGCTGACGCTTTTGAAGACATCCATGAACTCTCTTCATTAGGACTATTGGATCTAATCATTTCCATTGAACCTGATGAACTTGCTATGGACTTGCCTTTTGATGAAAAAGCACGCATAATCGATCTAAGATCGGAAGATGAGTTTGAGAAAAGCCATATTGAGGATGCTGAAAATATTCCACTAGAGGAGTTCTCTGATGTAGGCACTATTGCCGAAATTGAAGAACATGAGAACATTTATCTTTACGGAAACACAAACGACATATCATTTGTTGGTAGCTTAATGAAAAGACAAGGCATCCATAATTTCAGAAAAATACAAGCAACCTTTGAAGAAATTTCAAAAACGCCTGGCATCAAAACTCTAAAGCCAAAAAGCAAACCGGCTAAGGAAGATTAAGAGTTTCTAGACAATTTGAAGCATACTCCGGTTTATAGGGATGCTTCCATCTTCTATGCGACCATAAATAATTATCTGGCCGCTCACGAATACGGTCTTGTATGTATTGTAAATATCGTTTTGTTAAATCCCCCTTTGCCAAAGAGGCAGGATTTTCCGTAATAATTTCAATCTGAAGCGTGTATAAACCCCGTTTTATTTTATAGAAATTACCAAAAACAACAATGGTATTTCGACTCCTTGCAGCATTTTCAGGACCCATTACAAATGGCGCAGGATTCCCAAAAAAATTCAACCACCATGCTTTAGCAGGATTCCCTGGATTTTGGTCTGCTACTAACGCAATGATATATTGTTCATGATCATATTGAACAAAATTATTTTTGAAATCATTAGCAGGTATTAATTTAGTACCAAAACGGGAACGAATCTTAACAAAAATTTCTTCAAAAAATTTATTAGTGATGGGTTGATAAACAGCCAATAAAGGCTTTTTCAAATTCATCGCAACACCCTGATTTACTACTTCCCAATTAAAGTTGTGCATTGCATGAATTTGAATACTCCTCCCTTTTTCAGCCAACGCATTCAGTTCATCAAGATTGGCTGTAAACATTTTTTTGATGAGTTTATCACCTGAACTCATCAACTTAATCGATTCAATCATCGTATCTGTAAAATTGCGATAGAATTTAGCTGCAATATTATTGCGCTCCCTTGTTGACTTTTCAGGAAATGCAACTTTCAAGTTCGACTGAACAATATTTTTCCGGTATGCAATTACATCGAAAACAATAAATGCTAGCAGGTCGCTAATTAGATATAACAACCATAGCGGTAACAAAGAGAAGCTATATAAAATAGCGTACAAAAACCGATCACGGAATTTCATCAAAACGTAGTTTGTAGGCACTAACCGAGTGCCATAAAAAATAGACCCAATAGAAATCCCTTAGCCTTTATGGCTTCCATCACAGAATGGAGGATTCTTTGTTTTCTTACATTGGCAAAGCCATACTTCCTCTTCCTTTTCAAATGTAACCTTCAAGCTAGCAAAAGGAGTACCCTCAATTTTCTTATGCTTACCATCACAAAATGGCTGCTTTTCACTTAAACCACATGTACACCATGCATAGGTCTTACCCGCCTCAACCTTAACACAACATGGCTCAGATTTTGCAACAATTGGGAAACCTTCATTTGGGATTAAATCTTCCATTTTAATTAAATTTTTTAATGAATTGATATAAGCTAAACTCTTTGTTGGCTAATTGATCTTTGATGTCTTTAACTAACATCTGCTGATCAACACCTAACATTCTTTGTTTTTCAATAAGTCGATAAGCACGCTTCGCAAGCAATGCAACCTTGCGATCTACATTCTCCACTTCATGCAAAAGTAAATCAATCGAAGCATGCAATTCACTTATTCCTTTTCCGGTGGTCGCTACCGTATTGATAATCAAATTAGGATGATTAAACCTACTATCTCCAGAGGCATGAAGCATCGCTTTCAGGGAAGCAGCAAATCGATCAGCACCTGGTCTATCCGATTTATTCACAACAAATAACGAGGCAGACTCCATTAATCCAGCCTTCATGAATTGTATTTCATCTCCTGCTTCTGGTACAAGGACCAATACAGTTAGATCTGCCAACCCGGCAATCTCAATCTCTGATTGTCCAACACCAACAGTTTCAACTATGATTACATCAAAATTACAATTTCTCAATAAATCAGTTATCTCTATGGTAGTAGGATGTAAACCACCCAAAGAGCCTCTGCTGGCCAATGATCGAATAAATACATCCGGATGACTATACCACTTGCTCATTCGAATTCTATCTCCCAGCAATGCACCCATATTAAAGGGAGAAGAAGGATCTACGCACACTACAGCTACTTTCTTTTGAGCTAAAACATACTCTCCAATCAATGCATCTACTAACGTACTTTTTCCTGCACCAGGGGGGCCGGTAATGCCAATGACAGGCACTGTATTGTTGGCCGAAAAAGATGACACAATCTCTTCGTATCCGGGCACATCGTTTTCTATCAATGAAATACACCGCGCAATACTCCTAGTGTCGCCCTGCTTTGCAAGAAATATTAGGTCATCAAACATTGGAGGATTTAATTATAGAAAAAATTTGGATATTACAATTCTATAAAATTATCGCTTTATCATGGTTAAATAAAATACACTTCAGAAGGCTATAGTATATTGCATAACGAGTATACTAAAATGATGCGCGTAAATCAAGATTAAACCAAGCATGACAAACTTCATTCCAATCTTTCCGCTTGAACTTACTGTATTCCCAAGTGAAAAATTAAACCTTCACATTTTCGAGCCGCGCTATAAACAATTAATTGAAGAATGTGCTGAACATAAAAAACCATTTGGAATACCGTGTGTGCAAAACGGAAAAGTTGCTGAACTGGGAACACTTGTAGAAATTATTGAAATCTCAAATAGGTACGAAAACGGAGAGCTTGATATCAAAACACGAGGCATCAAAATTTTTAAACTTCTTGAGGTAATTCAAGCACTGCCAAACAAACTGTATGGCGGGGCTATAGTGCATTACCCTGACAATGATACCTATCCAAGACAAGACTTAATCCGAAAATTAACCGTTGAGGCCAGTACCTTACATAGGTTACTCGACGTTACCAAAGAAATCAACTCAGAAGGCACGGCATTATTAAGCTATGATTTTGCACACCATCTAGGTATGTCAGTCGAGCAAGAATATGAATTCATACAACTCATGAGAGAGGATCAGCGGCTTGAATTTCTCCGAAGGCACTTGCACAAAATCATTCCAATTTTAAAGGAGATGGAAGAATTAAAGTCGAAAATTAAACTCAATGGACATTTCAGAAACATAGAGGGATTTCGGTTCAATTAAACAGCAAAAAACCCCATTATTAATCAACTTTACCTCAACTTTGCACAAATCCATTGAATGAAAACAGTTTGTCTAGATCTTGGTAATACACGCATGAAGGCGGCCTTGTTTGACAATGGAATCCTTACCGATTCCATTCTATTGGAAGGGGATGGCATAGAAACCATTCAGAGCATCGTAAACGACTACAAACCTGATAAATCTATCCTTTCTTCAGTTATTCACCACTCCCCAGAAATTGAACGTATACTTGAAGAAAGAACCCGTTTCCACAAACTATCCCACCTAACAAAGCTAAATTTCACGGTACCGGTGGGCAAGCCAGAAACCATGGGCGCCGATAGACTTGCCTTAGCAGCAGCTGTCGTATACAGCTTCCCTTCAAAAAATAACCTTGTAGTGGGCTTAGGAAGTTGTATCACCTATAATTTCATCAATAAATACAGCCAATTTTTAGGAGGAGGCATCTCACCAGGCATGGAAATGCGCCTAAATTCCTTACACGACTACACCGCATTATTGCCGGTAGTAAAAAAGGACTGGAATTTCCCGCTAATTGGATATGACACCCGAACAAACATCCTAAGTGGCGTTATTTTAGGCATGGCAAAAGAAATAGAAGGAATAATTGATAGTTACTCAGATAAATACAGGAACTTTAACGTCGTTTTAACCGGAGGGGATTGCACCTATTTTGCACACCTATTTAAAAATAAGATATTTGCAGACCCCGATTTACTTTATAAAGGATTGTATGCGATCAGTGAGACCAACAACTAACAAAATTTTTTTACTTTTAGCCCTTTCATCCCTGCTATTGCTGTTGGTCGTTGAGACTAAGGCACAGGAAAACTCTCCTTACTCAAGGTATGGATTGGGAGACCTGATTCCGGCACAAAATATCTTAAACAGAGGTATGGGGGGATTATCAAGTGCGTTTGCTGACTACCAAGCAGTTAATTTCAATAATCCTGCATCATACGCAAGCCTAAAAATCACTACACTGGATTTTGGACTAGATTACACGTCAAGAAACCTGAATGCGCAAAATCCTACGAGAAAATTTAAATCAGCCAACCTTATCCCATCTTATGTCCAAATTGGAGTTCCACTTTCTAAAAAAAGAAATTGGGGAATGAATTTTGGACTTCGCCCCATTTCAAGAGTTGAGTACAATATTACCTCAACAACTAGACTAGCCGGCATCGATAGTGCAGAATACAACTACTTTGGCAATGGTGGTACATACCAATTCTATACTGGCATGGCGTATGGTACAAAATCATTGAGTGTTGGGTTCAATGCGGGATATATGTTTGGAAACAAGCAATACACCACAAGATTTTCCTTAATTAATGACTCCATTGCCTATAAATCAACAAACTCATCTGACACCACTCATTTTGGGGGTCTCTTTCTGAACCTTGGGATTCAGTACAAAATCAAACTCAGTAAATCAACATTCATCCGCCTTGGCGCTCATGGAAATTTACAATCCAACCTAAATGCAACTCGTAATATTTCAAGGGCAACCGTTGAATACAATTCATCAGTTGGATTTCAAAATATCGACAGCATATACTTCGGAGAAAATCAGAAAGGCAAAATCACCTACCCAGCAGCTTGGGGTGTAGGAATTATGTTCGAAAAAGAAGGTAATTGGATGGTTGGGGCAGAGTTAAATAGTGCAAACTGGAATGATTATAGATATTTTGGGATGGCAGACAAAATGAGCAATGCATGGACTGCACGATTTGGAGGTCAGTTCATACCCGATGATAAATCACCAAAATTTTGGCAACGAGTTGCTTACCGCCTTGGAACCTCATTCGGAAAAGATCCAATTCAACTGGATAAAACTCTTCCAGTATATTCCATATCCTTTGGGACAGGATTTCCTGTAAGAAGGAATGTCTATTCAAATCAATATACTGCAGTAAACACTTCATTTGAAATTGGATTCAGAGGCAACAATGCATCGAATATCAAAGAAAATATTTTCCGATTATCACTTGGGTTTAACCTAAGTGACATATGGTTTAATAAGCCAAAATACCAATAAAACATACCATCCTAGTGATTAGGTTAATCTTCGTCATTATACTCAGCAGCATCTATTTGATGTCATGTGAAAATGATGAAAAAAAAGTCAATGCCTTTTTTGAAAAAAAATTAGGCGTTGATAAAATTCTTAATGTCACTAGCTACATGAGTCAGAAAGGGAAAATGAAAGCAAAACTAACTGCTCCGATCATGTTACGCTTTCAAGACACGAGCTCAAGAATCGAATTACCCAAAACGTTGCATATCGATTTCTACGATTCCATCATGCATATTGAAAGCAAATTAGATGCCCTCTTTGCGAGGTACTACGAAAATGATAATAAAGTATTTTTACAAGATAGTATACGAGTATACAACATAAAAGGTGATACGCTATTTTGCAAAGAACTATTGTGGGATCAACGCTTACAAAAATTCTTTACAGAGAAAGCAGTAAGGATTCATACTCCAGATATGATTATGTATGGCCAAGGGTTATCTGCTCCCCAAAACTTTAAAACATTTGAAATCTATAAGGTTACAAACAGTGTAATCCGTGTCGAGAATTGAGTATAATCAGTTTTTGTAGAAATTGTTATGGTAAGTTATACGTAAATGATTTCATTGGCTTATTAAATCAATACCTTGAAACCTCATCAAATTCAATAAAAAAGCAGAGCATGAATTTCCAACATAAGACAGCATTAATTACTGGCGCAAGCAGAGGCATCGGAAAAGCTATCGCATTAAAGCTAGCAGAGCATGGTGCTAATATAATCATCGCGGCAAAATCTATTGAGGAAAATCCAAAACTCGGTGGTACAATTTTCTCTGTAGCTAAAGAAATTGAAGACAAAGGGGGTAAAGCACTTGCAGTACAATGCGACATACGCTTTGAAGAGCAAATTATATCAACTATAGAAAAAGGAGTTGCTGCCTTTGGCGGCATTGACATCCTCATCAATAATGCATCAGCAATCTCGTTGAATAACACTGAAAAAACTGATGCTAAAAAATTTGACTTAATGCATAGCATCAACGTCAGAGGCACATTCTTAATGTCTAAACACTGCATTCCTCATTTAAAAAGAGGTAAAAATCCACACATCATCAACCTATCACCACCCATTAATATGGAACCTAAATGGCTTGGCAATCATTTAGCCTACACACTTAGCAAATATAATATGAGTATGATAGCGCTGGGCTTAGCGGAGGAATTAAAACAATACAAAATTGCATCGAATGCCCTCTGGCCAAGAACAACCATTGCCACTGCAGCAGTACAAAATTTATTAGGGGGGGAAATGCTTATGAAAATGAGTAGGACTCCTCAGATAATCGCAGATGCTGTTTATTATATCCTGAATAGGTCTTCAGAACAATGCACAGGCAACTGCTTTATCGACGAGCAAGTCTTAGCTGAAGAGGGTATTACAGACCTCTCAAAATACTCAGTTGTACCAGGAGCTCAATTATTTACAGATCTGTTTCTATAAAAGGAAACAGCCAATCTAATCCACTTTCAACATCATCTTATTTGTGAAAATTGATCAAGCACATAAACCCCTCTTCCATAAGTGGCTATGACTAAATTTCGGTCACGTGGATGAATAAATAAATCTTGCACTGAAACAACTGCCGGTAAATTTGCCTGAAGTGAGCTCCACTGCTTTCCAGAATTTGTGCTAACATAGATGCCCATATCTGTACCGCAGTATAGGTGAGTTGGATACTTATTGTCTTCTCTAATTACGTTAACAGGAGCAGCCGGTAAATTAGACGCGATACTCGTCCATGTTGCACCCTTATCATTAGAGACAAACACATAAGGTGTATTATCATCTTCACGCCTATTGCTTAAGGTTAGATAGACTCGCCCAACTTCCTTAGCAGACGCGACTATACGAGATACATGGGCATTTTGTGGTATACCTTTCATAATTAATGTAA
>CAMCBE010000061.1 GCA_945872805.1 Chitinophaga pinensis
AATGTATGCAAATTGTATGTACATAAAAAAAGCAGCTACGAGATATGTTTCGTAACTGCTTGATTATTAACGTGGGCCCACCAGGGCATGATCCTGGGACCCCCTGATTATGAGTCAGATGCTCTAACCAGCTGAGCTATAGGCCCTAAGAACATTGCTATTCTTATATAGGACTGCAAAAATAAGGAAATATCTAATTTTACCCTGTATTTCTTTGAGTAGTAATTAAGTTTTCAATTAGAGATCGATTCTTCCAATTTTTAATTTGTTTTTCTCTCGTTAATGCTTCTGATTTAGTTGAATATGCTTCATGATAAGCAATTGTCCAATCTTTTGCTCTGGATGTAAATCTGGCATTATCAATCTTGACATCTACTGCTTGGCATTTTTTGATTTACTTTTGACCTTTATTAAAATCAACTGTTTTTATGCAGGTCACACCTCCCGATTACCTAAATCCAAACTTACCAACCGGCTTATCCCATGTTGCTATTCCAATCGTAGAAGCAACTCCCGAATCAGTTAAGGGTTATGGATGGCTAGTAGATGATCCAGCTAACTGCAAGATGGAAATTACTCGCTGGCCTGCTCAAGGTTGGAGACCAGTAGATACGGATTCAGGTGATGAAGGCGGTACAACAGAGGGAACTTTTTATAGCGAATGGAAAGGGGATTTTCTCTATGGAAGTAATGAGGCTGTTGGAGGGCATTATATATTAGGGTATGCAACGGATCCAGAAAAAGCTTCAGAAACAACTGCTGCTGCACCTGAAAAAATACTTTTATGGCATGCAAATTATCACCCCGATGGCGGACAACTTTTTTTTCCAATCGATAAGCGTCCTTTCTTAGTGCCAGTTGCACTTCCTGGTGATGATGTGAAACCGGAAGATTTTATTTGTTTTTATTGCAAAGGCAATCAAGGTTTATATATACACGCAAATATTTGGCATGAAGGAGTTTTTGCTATCAATGGGAAACAACGTTTTCTCGATCGTCAAGGTGCAGTACACGCTCGTGTTTCGGTTGAATTTGCAAAAGAATTCAATTGCCTGTTGGAAATACCACTGACGAATCTCTAATTATTTAGCAATCATCCTAATGTAGAGGGCTTCTACTTTTTTTCTAGCCCATTCTGTTTTTCGGAGAAATTTTAAACTCGATTGAATACTGGGATTGCTAGTAAAACAATTGATGGGTATATGCATGCCAAGGTCTTCCCAACCAAAAAAATCCACGAGTTCAGTAACAATTTTCTCTAATGTTTTACCATGTAAAGGGTCGTTCGACGGCAATGACATATTTTTATTTGAATTGTAATAATAAATCATTTTTTCCCTTCAGCAACATTCACAACCTTTGAGTCTATATTTAGATTGAATAGTTCCATGGAAGAACATCGTTATTTTATCTTGAATAAACCATATGATATGGTTTCTCAATTCGTAAGTACACATAAACTGGCCTTGTTGGGGGATCTTAATTTTTCATTTCCAATAGGTACCCATGCTATTGGACGGCTAGATAAAAATTCAGAAGGCTTATTATTACTTACAACTGATAAAAAAATAACTCGACTGTTGTTTCAAGGTAAAGTACCTCATGCCCGAACGTACCTATTGCAAGTAAGAAATATTATTACTGCAGATACCTTATCGTTGTTACGAACCGGTGTAACAATCCCAGTAAAAGGCGGAGTGGATTACATCACAAAGCCCTGTAATGTGGAGGAAGTGGCTGCCCCAGAAAATTTATTTTCTTCCGGATATGAACTTCATCCAAGGGTTCCCTGCTCATGGTTGAAAATCACCCTCACTGAAGGAAAATTTCATCAAGTTCGGAAAATGATGGATGCGGTTAGGCATCCGTGCAAACGATTGATTCGAATTTCCATTGAAGAGCTCACGCTCGATGGGATCAATCCAGGTGAAATCAAGGAAATTTCAAGCAATGAATTTTATGCGAAGCTGAAACTATCAGCAGTATAATTCATTTAATCGTCCATGATGTAGTGCATGTATGCATCAATAATATAAATACGCTTGTTAGCTAACCCTTTTTTAACTTTATGTCTTTTAGTACTATGGGGAAAGAAGATAATTCAGAAGGAATTCAAATCAATAAATACATCAGCAATGCTGGCTTTTGTTCACGAAGGGAAGCCGAAAAGTTGATAGAGCAAACACGTGTTACCATTAATGATGAACTATGTCTGTTGAGTAGTCGTGTTTATCCCGGTGATGAAGTGGCTATTGATGGCGAGAGGTTAAAAAGTAAGCAAAAGGCAATATATATTGCACTGAATAAACCCGTTGGTGTTACCTCTACAACTGATTTGACTGATAAAAGCAATATCATCAGTTTTATGAATCACCCCAAGCGAATATTTCCAGTGGGTCGACTTGACAAGGATTCGGAGGGATTAATTTTACTAACCAATGATGGCGATATCGTCAATAAAATTCTTCGGGCAGGGAATAATAACGAGAAGGAATACGTCGTGACGGTGGATCAGGAACTTAAGCCGGAGATGATCAGGCAAATGGGGGTTGGCGTAAAAATATTAGGTGAACGAACGAAGCCCTGTTACATAAGACAAGAGGGGGCTAGGCGATTTCGAATTATTTTGAAGCAAGGACTCAATAGGCAAATCAGACGGATGTGTGCAGAGTTTGGTTATAAAGTAAAGTCACTAAAACGTATTCGCATCATGCACATTACCTTAGGCAATTTAGCTACGGGTAAATGGCGCTATCTCAGCCCAGTTGAAATCGATCAATTGGAGAAAACACTTCTTCATGCGAATAACTAATCTTTCATTTATAATAACTAAATTGATCTCAAATCAGATAAATTAATTTCATATGAAAAAAAGTACAGATCTTATGTCAACAATAATTTTAAGAATATCATTCATGATAGTATTAGTTGTTGGAGTTGTATGCTCAACAACTGCAAAAAACTTCGCTGAAAAACCTATCGAGGGTCGTTGGGATCTTACTGTTAATGTGGGCGATCACACGGTTCCTTCCTGGTTAGAAGTTAGACACTCAGGAATTGAAACATTAGTTGGATACTTTGTCGCTGAAGGCGGCAGTGCTCGTCCAATTTCACGTGTAAATTTCAATAATGGAAAAGTTAGTTTCAGCATTCCTCCACAATGGGAAAAAAGCGATAAGGATATGGTCTTGGAAGGAACATTAGTGAATGATCAACTGAGTGGTACGATTGTGAGTAGTTTAGGTAAAACCTATACATTTAAAGGAGTACGTTCACCTTCATTAATTAGAACAAAGGCTCCTGTTTGGGGAAAGCCAATTACATTATTTGATGGCAAGAGTACTGCAGGTTGGCATCCATCAGGAACAACTAACCAGTGGGTTGGAGAGAATGAAGTATTAAAAAGTCCCCGTTCAGGATCTAACTTAATTACTGATCAGAAATTTGATGATTTTAAGTTGCACATCGAATTTCGTTACCCCAAAGAAAGCAATAGCGGCGTGTATTTGAGAGGCCGGTATGAAGTACAGGTGGAAGACAGTAAAGGACAAGATGCCACATCCACCTACTTTGGTGGGCTCTATGGATTTTTAACTCCAAGCGAAATGGTGGCTAAGGAAGCTGGTGAATGGCAGACCTTTGATATTACCCTTGTTGGAAGATTGGTCACCATCGAAGCAAATGGAAAGAAAATCATTTGTGAGCAAACTATACCAGGAATCACTGGTGGCGCATTGGATAGCAATGAAGGTGAGCCAGGACCAATTATGTTACAGGGTGATCATGGTCCAATTGAATACCGGAACATCGTTATTACCCCCGCAAAATAGATTCATCATATATTACTAAAAAGAGGGATGCATGTTTATGTATCCCTCTTTTTTTATTCAATTTTTAAATCCTTTTTTAACTTCTCAATTGATGGATTGCCATCATAGGTAGATATTAGCTTGCCTTCTTTATCATACGTAGCTAAGAATGGGATATTGTCAATTTTAAAATGGTCCCTCACTAAGAATGCCATCCCTTCTGTTCCGGCCACAATATTAGGATAGTCTGCTACCGGATATTCTTCCGAAAATTTCACAAGTCGATCTAATGGAAGGTATGTGATTAGCAATACAAGTACCTCATTAAGGGATTTGGCATGTTTAAAGAGCGATTTCATGAATACTTGACAGTGATCACATTCAGGCGAAAAGTAAATTAAAGCAATCGATTTCCCTGTAGGTATTTGCTGGGTGGTAAATTTTTCTCCATTGGCTTGAGTGATATTGATTTCTGGGAACGATAATGATTGCGCATCTGTATTGAAATGCATTAGACAAATGGATAAGGTAAGTAGTAGTGTTAATATGGATTTATAATACGCAGGCATTTGATCTGATTTATTATGTGTAGTAATTTGTTGGTCAAATATAAACATTAGGCTAGATAACGATGAGCTCTGATGTATTTGTTATGGCGATTATTAAGCCGTAAATGGTCGAAGCAATCTTATTTTTTCTATACGCGCTGTTTAATACTTCATTAATTTTTATCCAATTTTGCATCTTGACTTGTCATTTATAGCGAATAAAAATAAAAATAAACATATCTTTAAATCAATAAAAAATACCAAATAAATAGTTCGCTTTTGTTGGAGATATTGTTTTAACAATACAAACCAACTGTTTTCTAAATTTCAATGCATGCCTTACAAGAAGTATTCAAACGTTTTATTTATGAACAAAAGTCGTCAATCAATATATTCTACTTTATTTTTCACAGTAGCATTTATGCTATTTGGCTGCAATCAATCCAGTGATACGTTGTTTAGTAAAGTTTCTTCTTCTGCATCCAATATTAACTTTAAAAATATTTTGGTAGAGGATGAAAATTTTAATGTGTTAAACTATCCCTATTTCTATAATGGTGGGGGAGTTGCCATTGGAGATATCAACAATGATGGGTTGCCAGATGTTTTTTTTACGGGAAACATGGTAAAAAATAGACTTTATTTAAACAAAGGGGATTTTAATTTCGAAGATATTACCGGAAAAAGTACAGTAGCAGATCAGCAAGGCTGGTGCACTGGTGCAACCATGGCAGATGTTAATGCAGACGGGTGGCTCGATATTTATGTGTGTAGAAGCGCTGATTCAAATCCATTAAAGAGAAAAAATCTTTTATTCATCAATAACCACGACAATACGTTTACTGAAAAGGCGGAAGCATTTGGAATAGCTGATAATGGCTATAGTACACATGCCGTATTTTTCGACTACGATAAGGATAACGACCTAGACTTGGTTGTTATTAATCATAGCCTGAAAGAATTCATGCAAGGGCAACAACAAAAGCCAGGTATTCGTACACAAACAGATCCAAATTTTGGTACACATCTCTATAGAAATGATTCCGGCCATTATAACAATGTTACCGATGCAGCTGGCATCACGTCTAATGTACTTTCATTCGGTTTAGGAGTAGCGGTAAGTGATTTAAATAATGATTCTTGGCCCGACGTATACATTAGCAATGACTTCAATGAAGCCGATTATTGCTTCATCAATCAGAAAAATGGCACATTCAAAGAGATGAGTCAAGAAATGTTTGCCCAGACTAGCTTATTCTCCATGGGGAATTTTGCTGCAGATATCAATAATGATGGATTGCAAGACATCATTACACTTGACATGCTTCCCGAAGGGAATTTTTTGCAGAAGATGCATAACGGTTCTGAAAATTTCGACAAATTTCAAATCCTATTTAACAATGGATTTTTCAAGCAATACAGCCGTAATATGTTGCAGCTAAATCGCGGTGATGGAACGTTTGCTGAAATTGGACAATATGCCGGTATAAGTAACACAGACTGGAGCTGGACTCCCTTGGCAGCTGATTTTGATAACGATGGAAATAAAGATCTTTTTGTCACCAATGGCTATGTGAAAGATTATACAGACATGGACTACATTAAGTATAATGTAGATATTATCATTGAAAAAGACCCTTCGAAGCAAGAGCAAATGGTTAAGGATAGGGTAAACAAACTACCAACGATTCAGGTGCCAAATTATATCTATAGAAATGATGGCGATTTGAAATTTTCCAATCAAATCAAAGCATGGGGAATGGCTGATCAAATCGTTAGTGCAGGCGCCGCCTATGCAGATTTGGATAATGATGGAGATCTTGATATGGTCATTAGTAATAGTAATGACATAGCAAGCGTTTATCGAAATAACGTTAACACTATTCATCCTGAAAAGAAATACCTCAACATTAAATTGAAAGGGAATGGCCAAAATCTTTTTGCCATTGGTTCTAAAGTAACCTTGGTTACAGATAAGGGAATTCAAGTTGAAGAATTGATGCCCTCAAGAGGATTTCAATCCAGTATCGATTACATGATTCATTTTGGTATTGCTCCTGGGGATTCAGTAAAACAACTCAACGTATCATGGCCAAACGGGAACAGTTCATCTATAAGTACTCCAGGCATCAATAAAACAATCACGGTTGATATTCAAAAAAGTACTTCAAGCCCCACTCAAGGAACTGGCATTGAACATAAAGCGCTATTCACATTTACAGATTCATTGCCATTTCCCCATCAAGAAAATATGTATAATGATTTTAGTCAGCAAGGGTTATTGCCACAATGGTTTAGTAGGCAGGGGCCAGCGATGGCAAAGGGTGATATTAATGGCGATAAACTAGAAGATATATTTATTGGCGGTGCAAAAGATCAAGCGGGGGTTTTCTTTTTGCAAAATAAAAGCGGAACGTTTACAAAGTATAGTGTAGAGGCACTTAATGCTGATGCGCGATATGAAGATATCACTGCTGCAATCTTTGATGCTGATGGCGATGGAGATAATGATTTGTTTGTTGGAAGTGGCGGTTATGAATTACAGCCTACCGATTCGCTATTACAGAATAGGCTTTATATAAATAATGGGAAAGGTGTTTTTGGAAGAAACAAGACAGCGTTGCCTAACGATGTGATTAACGACAATACTGTGAGTATTGCTGATTTCAACAATGATGGGTATATCGACATTTTTAATGGTGGATTTTGTACACCAGGAAAATACCCTGAATCAAGTGGATCTCAATTATTGTTTAATGATGGGAAAGGAATTTTTTCATTGGATAAGAATGGATGGTTAAAGAGTTTGAATAATCAAAGTCTTATCACATCCTCCGCTACTGCTGATATAAACCACGATGGGAAACAGGATTTAATTATTGCCGGCCACTGGATGGGTATCGAAGTTTGGTTAAATAAATCAACCCATTTTGAAAAGGATCCTGGGTTTAATCAACTAAGCAATCAGTTCGGTTTATATAATACTATATGTGCAAGTGACATGGATGGTGATGGTGATATTGATATTGTGGCAGGAAATCAAGGGTTGAACAATCAGTATGTTTCAAGCGAAACAGAGCCTATGGAAATGTTTTATGGCGACTTCGATAAAAATGGCACCGATGAGCCAGTCATCGCATATTACATAGACCATAAACTATGGCCTATCTATAGTAGAGATGATTTGATGCAGCAACTTCCTTCCTTTAATAAGCGCTTCATTTATTACAGTGAATATGCTAAGGCTGATATGAATACTATTTTTGGTGAAAATATAAAAACAGCGAAACATTATACCGCATCACAAATGAGTAGCATTGTACTTGAAAATACGGGTAAAGGTTTTGTTAAACATTCATTGCCTATAGAGGCGCAGTGGTATCCCATGTATAGTATTTCCATCTTGGATGTAAATGGAGATGGAAAAAAAGATATTATCACTGGAGGTAATCAGGCTTTTGCGCGAATTAAATTTGGGGAGTATAGTGCAGGCAGAGGTGATGTTCTAATCAATACCAGTGGATTTAAATTCAAAACGATGAGTCCAATGCAATCAGGCATGAAAGTTTCAGGTGACATACGCAATGTATTGACTACTGGGCGACAAATTATTTTTGGTATCAACAATCAAAAGCCGTTGGTTTTTCAATTGGCCAATTAAATTTAACATGACATGAAGAGAAATTATATAATCGTGATTTTGGCAACGCTGTTTATGAGCAGTTGCGGTTCTGATAGCGATACTCTTTTTACTAAGTTGGATAACGCCGAAACCGGTGTAGATTTTCGCAATCTTGTGGTGAGCGATGAAAACTTAAACGGGTCTCAATATATCTATTTTTACAATGGCGCTGGGGTAGCTATTGGCGATATAAATAATGATGGGTTAGTGGATTTGTTCTTTGCGGGTAATATGGTAAAGAATAGGCTTTTTTTAAATAAGGGGAATTTTGAGTTTGAAAACATAACTCAGCAAAGTCATGTTGCAGAAAAGCAAGGGTGGTGCACTGGAACGAGTATGGTGGATATAAATCATGATGGCTTATTAGATATATATGTATGCCGAAGTGCTGATGATAATCCTGAAAAAAGAAAAAATCTCCTTTATATAAATAATGGGGATTTGACTTTTACTGAACAAGCTGAGCAATATGGCCTTGCCGATGATGGGTATTCTACCCATGCATCCTTTTTTGATTTTGATAAAGACGGTGATTTAGACTGCTTTGTATTAAACCATTCTGCCGTAAAATATTCCACAGGGGTTTCTGAAAATCCTGAAATGCGAAAAGAAAAAAATCCATACTACGCTGATCATCTT
>CAMCBE010000062.1 GCA_945872805.1 Chitinophaga pinensis
CTTTTCACGATCTGCCATTGAAGCTGAGCATATGGGAGAGGATAGTATTCCTGATTTTTTAGCAATTAGCTTATCGAGTCCAGATTATATCGGACATGCATATGGCCCAAATGCTGTTGAAGTAGAAGATACCTATATTAAGTTGGACCAAGAGTTAGCTTCTTTTTTCGATTACCTTGACGATAAAGTGGGTAAAGGAAAGTATACTTTCTTTTTGACTGCAGATCATGCCGTAGCCCATGTTCCTGCATTTATGGGGCAGCATAAGTTGCCGGGGAAGGCAATGAAAAAAAATGTGCTGGCTGTTGCCTCTACAGAAAAGAAATTTGGGATAACCGGAATTATTTCTGAAGCACTTAACGGACAGTACTATTTAGATAGGCGTTTGCTCGATTCTATGAAAATTGATTTACTTAGTCTTAAATTATTTTTTTTACAAGAATTGAATAAATCACCTGATGTGCTGGTGGCTTTTGACAATGAGAATTTACAGACAGTAAATCTGCCGAGTGAAATGAAAGAGATGTTTGTAAAAGGATATAATTATAAGCTGTCTGGCGATATCCAGGTTGTCTATAAGCCTGGCTATTTTTTGGGAGGAGCTACTGGTTCAACACATGGTTCTATGTATGCTTATGATACACATATTCCATTGCTTTGGATGGGGTGGGGTATTAAGCAAGGAAATTTATATCGAGAAGTTTATATGACCGATATTGCAACGACACTTGCTGCCTTGCTTGGTATACAGATGCCAAGTGGTAACATAGGGAAAGTGATCAATGAAGTCATCAAATAACATATTTATCAAATCAATATTTTAGTCATGCAGACTTATTTGGATCTTTTGAAACATATCATTGCTCATGGTACTGATAAAAGCGATCGCACAGGAACTGGGACACGTAGTGTATTTGGGTATCAAATGAGATTCAATTTAAAGGAAGGGTTTCCAATGGTTACCACAAAAAAACTTCACTTGCGAAGTATTATTATTGAGTTGTTGTGGTTTTTGAAAGGGGAAACAAACATTCGTTACCTCAAAGAAAATGGGGTGAGAATATGGGATGAATGGGCAGATGAGCAGGGAGAGTTAGGTCCAGTCTATGGTAAGCAATGGAGGAGTTGGACTGGTGCTGACGGAAAAGTACATGATCAGATTACCGACTTAATTAATCAAATCAAAAAAAATCCTGATAGTAGAAGGTTAATTGTCAGTGCTTGGAATGTTGGGGATCTACCGTATATGGCGTTAATGCCATGTCATACACTATTTCAATTTTATGTAGCAGATGGGAAATTATCCTGTCAGCTCTATCAACGATCTGCTGATGTGTTTTTAGGCGTGCCTTTCAATATTGCGTCCTATGCCTTGTTCACTTTAATGGTTGCGCAAGTGTGTGGTCTTGAGCCTGGCGATTTTGTACATAGTTTTGGAGATGTACATTTGTATAATAATCATATGGAACAAGCAGAATTGCAGCTTTCAAGGGATCCGTTTCCGTTACCCATCATGAAGCTTAATCCTGAAGTGAAGGATATTTTCTCTTTTACATTTGAGGATTTTACATTGGAAGGGTATCAGTCTCATCCCGGAATAAAAGCACCTGTGGCAGTCTGATATTATTTTAAATCTAATTATTAACTCGTATCACTATGATCATTTCCTTGGTTGTTGCCCTAGCAAAAGATAATGCCATCGGAGCTAGTAATAAACTGCTTTGGCATTTGCCCAACGACCTGAAGTTTTTTAAAAACCTCACTTGGGGAATGCCAATAATCATGGGACGTAAAACGTTTGTTTCAATAGCAGGAAAGCCATTGCCGGGAAGGATTAATATTGTTATAACTCGAGATAAGAGTTCATTGCCTGCCCAAGAAAATCTTTGGGTTGTTTCAAGTCTAGACGAAGCGATTGAAAAGGCAAGTGAAACGGACTGCAACGAAGCATTTATTATTGGGGGTGGGGAAATTTATAATCAATCCATTTCTATTGCTGCCAAAGTTTACTTAACAAGAGTTGATGCAGGTTTTTCAGAAGCAACTGTGTTCTTCCCTATGCTTGATGAGACAGCGTTTCGGCTAATCGACTCAGTACCTATGGAAAAGGATGAAAAGCATTCCTTTCCCTACACATTTGAGACCTGGGAGAAAATCATTTTATCTTAAGAAATCGTTCAATGTATAATCGATTTCAACTAGCCTTCAAATATCTTGGGTATTACCTAACTGCTTCAAATGCAAAAGGGCATGGCATGCATTCTCCCTTTGTATTCGACTTCATCATCAACGTGCTTCAGAATAAGGGGATAAGGGACAAGGGATTTGATCTATTAAATAGGCAATTAAAGGAGTTAAAAAAATCCAATAAATACCTAAACGTGGATGACTTAGGCGCTGGATCCGGCATCGAAAAGAAACCCTTACGAAGTGTTGCACGAATAGCCAAATATGCAGTTAAGCCTACTAAGTATTCCACTTTGTTGTTTCGCATAGCGAAGTATTATACGATTGATTCCATTTTGGAGTTGGGGACTTCATTGGGAGTTACTACTGGTTATTTAGCATTGGCAAAGCCTAAATATGGCGTCATTACCATTGAGGGGGCGCCTGAAATCGCCGAAGTTGCAAAGCTGGTTTTTGAGCAACATGGACTTGTAAATATTCGTCAGGTGGTAGGCAATTTTGATAATGAACTTGAACCTGCAGTATTATCTATGAAAGGATCCAAAATGATATTTTTTGATGGTAATCATCAGTTCAACTCAACCATTGAATATTTCAACACGGCATTAGCTCATTCTGGTGAATATGACATTTTTGTGTTTGATGATATACACTGGAGCTCCGAAATGGAAAATGCATGGGATATTATTCGTGGAAATGAGCGGGTAACCCTGGCTATTGACCTATTTTTTATTGGGATTGTTTTTTTTAGAAAAAATTTTAAAGAAAAACTCGATTTTCGAATTCGATTTTAACAATTCAGTACGTCTAGCATAATTAATTTGATTAGATTTGTAGCTACAAACTATCCCACATGATTGTTGCTGTTTTAAAGGAATTTTCTCCTGAAACAAGGGTCTCCCTGATTGCAGAAGGAGCGCTGCAATTGATAAAAAAAAATATACAAGTTTGGGTTGAAGCTGGCGCAGGACTAAATGCATTTTGTTCAGACCAAGATTATATTTCAGTTGGAGCAGAAATTAAATCTGCACAAGAAATTGCTGCAGGAGCCGACATTGTTTTATCTATTCATAATCCAACAATTATATTACGTAAAGGCGTGGTTTTGATTGGAATGTTTCAAGCGAGATTTGAGAAAGAGCGCATAAAGACATGGACTGATCAAGGTGTAGTGGTGTATAGCATGGAATTGTTGCCTCGTACTACACGGGCACAGAGTATGGATGTGTTGTCAAGTCAAGCTAATATAGCCGGCTACAAAGCAGTACTCACAGCGGCTAACGCTTATGGAAGATATTTCCCGATGCTTATGACTGCTGCAGGTAGTATTGCTCCCGCAAAGGTCTTGATCTTAGGCGCGGGTGTTGCAGGATTACAAGCCATCGCTACTGCAAAAAGACTTGGAGCCGTTGTTGAGGTTTTTGACACTAGGCCTGCTGTTAAAGAAGAGGTTCAAAGTTTAGGCGCAAAATTTATTGAAGTTCCTGGTGCTGCTGATCCATCTGCTGCAGGAGGATATGCCGTAGAACAAACAGAGGAATATAAGCGTAATCAGCAACTTAAAATTGAAGAGAGTATTGCAAAGTCAGATATTGTCATCACAACAGCACAGATCCCTGGTAGAAAAGCACCCATCCTAGTTTCTGAAGAGATGTTGAAAACCATGAAAAGAGGTAGCGTTGTTATAGACCTTGCAGCCTCAACTGGTGGGAATACGCCTGTGACAAAAGATCGTGAAACGGTTTTGTATCATGGGGTGACCATTATTGGCGATAGTAATTTACCTGCAACAATGCCTTCTGACGCAAGTAAATTATATGGTAAAAATATTTTGAATTTCATGCAGTTGCTGTTAGATAAAGAGGGGAATGTTATTCAAGAAGTCAAAGACGATTTAGTGATTGGGACTAGAGCACATGCATAGATTTTAGTGGCCGAATTTTTCTTTATAATATAGTTTGGAAAAACAGTAATTATGGATCAACTTTTATCTTGGATCTCCGCACATCAGGAAATGATTTATATAGTAGTGCTGATGATTTTTGTAGGTATTGAAGTTATTGGACGAGTGCCTAGTGTTTTACATACACCACTTATGAGTGGAGCAAATGCCATTCATGGTGTAGTTATCATTGGTGCCATAATAGTTATGGGCAAGGCAGAAGAAGGAAATATCATAGCACTCATACTGGGATTTTTAGCAGTTGTACTGGGTACGTTGAATGTGGTTGGCGGTTTTGTAGTTACAGACCGAATGTTAGAAATGTTTAAAAAGAAGAAGTAATTTTTATATAAACAAGGAATAATGGAATTGAACTTACTTGCTTTATGTTATCTATTTGGATCAATATCATTTATTGTTGGTTTAAAGATGTTGTCTAATCCTGCTAGCGCTCGAAAAGGTAATTTGTTTGCCGCAGCTGGTATGACCATTGCGATTTTAGGAACAATCTTTTTATATCAAGAACATGGTATGAAGCTTGGTAATTATGGTTGGATATTTGGAGGGCTACTTCTAGGAAGTATTGTTGGAACCTTGATGGCCAAAAGAGTACAAATGACCTCCATGCCAGAGATGGTAAGTTTATTTAACGGAATGGGAGGTGCATGTGCTGCACTTATTTCTATCATCGAATTTAGGCATCTCGTGAAGGGCAATCCAAATCAAGCCATAAGTGCGGTGGGGTCTTTTTCTGGTTTGGATCAAACAACCCTTCTTATCATTTTATTAGGCTTGATTATTGGTGCTGTCTCATTTGCCGGAAGTATGATTGCATGGGGAAAGCTCAACGGGAAGATTAAAGATTTTTCATTCAAAGGTCAGCATATTGCCAACTTATTATTATTCGCGATAACCATACTGATGGCTGCAGATATTGTAATTGCAAGACCTGAAGCGTCTCCTTTATTTTTTTACTTGATTATTTTCTTTTCGATTTTATACGGTGTCTTTTTTGTGTTACCCATTGGAGGAGCTGACATGCCTGTGGTGATTTCCCTTTTAAATTCATTTACTGGAGTTGCTGCAGCTTGTGGTGGATTTTTATATAGCAATAAGGTGATGTTAACGGGTGGAATTCTTGTTGGTGCAGCAGGAACATTGCTTACTATTTTAATGTGTAAGGCGATGAATCGTTCGTTGAAAAACGTTTTGATTGGGTCGTTTGGAGCTAGTGCAAGTTCAGCGCAGGTCAGGGCTGCCATGGTGGGTTCTTATAAAGAAATCTCCCTAAGCGATGCTGCAGTAGTAATGGGCTATGCAAATAAGGTCATGATTGTTCCTGGTTATGGTTTAGCAGTTGCTCAAGCCCAACACGTGTGTCATGAATTGGAGAAAACTCTTGAAGCAAGAGGCGTAGAAGTAAAATATGCAATTCATCCGGTAGCTGGCCGTATGCCAGGACATATGAATGTATTGCTTGCTGAGGCCGATGTGAGTTATGAGAAACTCTTGGAAATGGAAATAGCCAATGAAGAATTTAAATCAGCAGATGTAGTCTTAATACTTGGCGCAAATGATGTCGTCAATCCTGCTGCAAAATCAGACCCTGCTTCACCTATCTATGGTATGCCAATCTTGGAAGTGGAAGAAGCTAAACATGTCATAGTGAATAAAAGGAGTATGAAGCCTGGGTATGCAGGGATTGAAAATCAACTTTTTTTTCAACCAAAAACATCGATGTTGTTTGGGGATGCTAAAAAAGCATTACAAGATTTACTCGCAGAAATCAGGAATATCTGACGTCACGGTTCCCTTTATCGTATTTGATATTTTATAATTGAAGAAGGATCTAAATTAACTAGTATGAGAATTTCTGTACTTGTTGCAGTTTTGTTTTTGGCTATCACACATGTCGTAGCCCAAGAAAAATTAATCGGATTTACTCTAAGGCATGCATCTAAACAATTGGAGCTTGAAAAGAAGTTCGATTCGATGGTGTCAGCTGCTAACCAGGATACCTGGATGAAATTTTTAACTTCAAGGCCCCATCATGTTGGTTCGATTCAGGGGAAAGCAAATGCGGAATACATGGCTAATTTATTTAAGCAATGGGGATATGAGACTGAGATTGCAATGTATTATGTATTGTTTCCAACCCCTAAATCAAGGCTTCTTGAATTGCTTGGTGATGCACCTTACAGAGCTAAGTTAGAGGAAACGACTGTTGAAGGAGATAGAACTTCAGGTCAGAAATCTGAACAGCTACCATCATATAATGCCTACTCTGCAGATGGTGATGTAACTGCTGAATTGGTATTTGTAAACAGAGGTATTCCTGCAGATTATGAAGTACTTGAAAGAATGGGAATTGATGTAAAAGGAAAAATAGTTATTGCAAAATATGGGGGGTCTTGGCGTGGAATAAAACCTAAAGTTGCCGCTGAGCATGGTGCCATAGGATGTATAATATATTCCGACCCTAAGGATGACGGATACGTTCAAGGAGATGTATATCCTAAAGGGCCATTTAGACCGCAACAAGGTGTTCAGCGAGGTTCAGTAATGGATATGCCTATATATCCTGGGGATCCTACCACCCCTGGTTATGGTTCAACTAAAGAAGTAAAACGATTAGCTCGGGAAGACGTTCATACTATTATGAAGATTCCGGTGCTTCCTATTTCATATGAAGATGCATTGCCTTTACTCAGTTCTTTGACTGGTGAAGTGGTGCCAGATGCATGGAGAGGGGGCTTACCTATTACATATCATGTTGGCCCAAGTATTTCCAAAGTCAGGTTAGCATTGAAATTTAATTGGGATATAAAACCTTTATATAATGTTATTGCCAAAATGAAAGGTGAAGCTTACCCAGATGAATGGGTAATTCGCGGAAACCACCATGATGGTTGGGTGAATGGTGCTTCAGATCCAATAAGTGGAATGGTAGCAGAAATGGAGGAAGCTAGGATAATTGGGGAGCTTTCAAAAAAAGGATTCAAACCACAACGGACATTAGTTTTTTGTGCTTGGGATGGTGAAGAACCTTCTTTGCTTGGCTCTACTGAGTGGGTTGAAGATCATGCTGTCGAATTGAAACAAAAAGCTGTAGCCTATTTAAATTCAGATGGTAATAGCAGAGGCTATTTTGGTTTTGGGGGTTCTCATGCCCTGGAACTTTTTTTCAATGAGGTTGCAAGGGATGTCAAGGATCCAGAAACCGGGGTTTCTGTGGGAGAAAGGCGGTATGCAAAGATGTTAGTAGATGCCGATCCTAGTTCATTGTCAAAAATCATTGGCCAGAAAAATCTTACCATAGAGGCACTTGGGTCGGGATCTGATTTCTCGCCATTTTTCCAACACCTTGGAATCCCCTCTGCGAATATTGGTTATGGTGGTGAAGGTGATGGAGGTGAATATCACTCTATATATGATTCGTATGATCATTTTATTCGATTTAAAGATCCTGGATTTCAGTATGGATCAGCCTTAGTAAAAACGGCAGGAAGATCAATGCTTCGTTTAGCCAATGCAGATGTTTTACCTTTTGAATATACAACCCTTGTGAATACAATTTCTGGTTATGTAACAGAGCTGAAAACAAGTTTAGATCAGATGAGGGTAGAAACAACTGCAGAAAATAAGTTAATTAAAGATGGGTTTTTTGACCTTGCAAAAGACCCACAACATAGCCTGGCAAATCCAAAAATTAAAGAAGCTGTGCCTTATTTGGATTTTAGCAAATTGGATAATGCTATGATTCAAGTTGAAGAAACTTCAACTCAATTAAGCGCATTACTACAAGAGTCACTTTCACTTAATCCAATAAAAGTGGAAGTGCTGAATTCTGTCTTATTTCATGCAGAACAGCAGCTGCTTGATGAAAAAGGCTTACCTCGTCGACCTTGGTATAAACACATGATTTATGCACCAGGCTTATACACGGGATATGGAGTGAAAACAATCCCTGGTGTTAGGGAAGGCATTGAGCAGCGCAATTGGAAGGAGGCTCAAGAGTTTATTGAAGTGGTCGCAGCACGTGTTTTAAATTTTAACCAGGCTTTGCAAAAAGGAGTCGCTGCCTTCAAATGATACCATCAGAAATTTTTCTCTCCACTATGAGAGATTGTGCTGGATTTTCATTGTCAGCATTCGTTGATGCGCATGCTAATCATGCAGTAGTTTCGATTAGAGCTAATGCCTCCAAGTTTGAGTACGCTTCTGCTTCCATCGAAAAAAGTTTGCTCACTTCTCCTGATGGAATTTTTGCAGAAGAAAATTTAGCAGGAAGTGTAGCATGGTGCGAAAATGCTTTCTACCTAAAACAAAGACCATCCTTTACCCTTGATCCCCTAGTTCATGCTGGAGCATACTATGTACAGGAAGCCTCTAGTATGTTTATTCACTATGGCTTGTCAACCATTCTTGCTGAACAACGTAACTTAAAGGCATTAGATCTTTGTGCAGCCCCTGGAGGCAAAACAACCTTATTGGCTTCACTTCCTCATTTCAGGTTGGTATTAGCAAATGAGATTATCCAGTCGAGAGT
>CAMCBE010000063.1 GCA_945872805.1 Chitinophaga pinensis
AGATTTGATTTGTGCAATACGTGCATTGATATCATCTTTCTTTCCTTTACCACCAACGATGATCGTATTGTCTTTATCGATTGTTACGCGCTCTGCACGTCCCAAATAAGTAAGGTCTGCATTCTCAAGTTTAAACCCTTGATCTTCGCTGATAACAATACCTTTTGTTAAGATAGCGATATCTTGAAGCATTTCTTTTCTGCGATCACCGAAGCCTGGAGCTTTAACAGCAGCTACTTTCAATGTTCCACGAAGCTTATTTACAACCAATGTGGCCATTGCTTCACCTTCTAAGTCTTCAGCAATGATTACAAGAGGAGCACCTTGTTGAGCTACTTTTTCAAGGATATGAAGAATATCTTTCATAGCAGAAATCTTCTTATCATAGATCAAGATAAAAGGAGTTTGAAGTTCACATTCCATTTTATCAGCATTGGTAACAAAATAAGGAGAGATATACCCTCTATCAAATTGCATACCTTCTACTATTTCAATGGTAGTTTCAGTTCCACGAGCTTCTTCAACGGTAATAACACCATCTTTACCTACTTTTTGCATTGCTTCTGCAATCAATTTACCAATCTCGTTATCGTTGTTTGCTGAAATGCTTGCAACTTGTTGAATTTTTTTGATGTCGTTGCCAACTGCTTGAGATTGCGCACGAAGATTTGCGACAACAATATCAACCGCTTTATCGATACCTCTTTTGATATCCATTGGGTTTGCACCGGCAGCTACATTCTTCAATCCTTCAGTGATGATGGATTGAGCAAGAACAGTTGCTGTTGTAGTTCCATCGCCAGCAACATCTGCTGTTTTGGAAGCCACTTCTTTAACCATCTGTGCACCCATGTTTTCAATAGGGTCTTCAAGTTCAATTTCTTTTGCAACCGTAACACCATCTTTGGTTACTGCTGGCGCACCGAATTTCTTTTCGATTACTACGTTACGACCTTTAGGGCCGAGAGTTACTTTTACCGCGTTTGCAAGGGTGTCTACACCCCTTTTCATTTTGTTGCGGGCTTCAAGGTTAAAAAATATTTGCTTAGACATAAATCTGAATATTTAGTT
The DNA here is from genome assembly GCA_945872805.1 of Chitinophaga pinensis. Taxonomy (GTDB): domain Bacteria; phylum Bacteroidota; class Bacteroidia; order Chitinophagales; family Chitinophagaceae; genus Pollutibacter. The sequence continues at coordinate 1,072 of CAMCBE010000063.1, forward strand.
GATTAGATAAGTGATTAAACAATTGCCAAAATATCTGATTCTCTCATGATTAAATAATCATGTCCTTCTACAGAAATTTCTGTACCAGAATACTTACCATACATAACGGTGTCTCCTGCTTTTACAGACATTGGCTCATCTTTTTTACCAGGTCCGGCTGCTACAACAGTTCCTTTTTGTGGTTTTTCTTTTGCTGTGTCAGGAATAATAATCCCACCTGCAGTTTTCTCCTCAGCAGGTGCAGGTTTCACGATTACCCTGTCGTGCAATGGGGTAATGCTTAACTTCTTAGCCATAGCTTTTGTTTTTTTGATTTATTAATTAAATGATTTCATTTACGCAGAGGTTAAAAGTACACTACTTTCTGCGATACATCAACCTTTAGCATAATTTATACCAAAAATAGAAGGTTGCTATTATGTCAGATATAAGCAATTCTACCTAAATTTTTGCTTTGTTTTGGCAGAGGTGACGGTGGTTTTCTATGTCAATATTTCACCTAAAGGTCGAATTTGAATGAGGTAGTCGCTTAAACCTTTATATTTGCCCTCCAAATAAGTTCTTTAAGATGATTAGTCGCAGAAATATTCGTGTGAAGGTGGTACAAAGTCTATATGCAGTTGAGTCAGAATCTGGGGACATGTCAGAAGAAAAAGCGGTTCAACTGCTTAAAAAGTACCTAGATCAGACCTCCGAATTATTCCTATTTCTAGTATTCCTCATCACAGAGGTAGCTAGGTATGCTGAAATTCACGCAAAAAACAAGGCATCAAAGCATTTACCCTCACAGGAAGACCTCACTATCAACACAAAAATTGCAGGAAATACACTCCTTTGGAACATACTCGAAATTCCTGGTTTTGCTTCAGGGGTAAAAGAAAGAGGCTTTAGCAATCAGGTAGAAAGTGCAATTGTAAAAAGGATCTACCTAAAGTTAATCGAATCCGAAGAATATAAAGCCTATATACTCGCAGAAAGCCGCGACAAAAAATCAGAGAAAAGTCTCCTGACCTTCGTTTTCACAGACCTCATCATGGCCGATGACTATGTCACCGAATACATCGAAGAACGATTTGTGCAATGGGACGATGATAGCGAGATGCTTTATCAAATGATGATGAATTTTCTAGCAAAACCAACCTTATTCAACTTTAAACTCCTGGTTGGAAATGAAAAAAGAGAGTACGCCTTAAGTTTACTAAAAACAGCTATCACTAAGAAAGAGTTAACGATGGATATCATAACTCCAAAATTAAAAAACTGGGATGCTGACAGGATTGCCGTGTTGGATATGATTATCCTCCGCTTGGGAGTTTGTGAATTGATGTTTTTTGAAACCATTCCAGCAAAAGTGACCATTAACGAGTATATAGATGTTGCAAAAAGCTATAGTACGAACCAAAGTGGTCATTTCGTTAATGGTATCCTTGATAACATTCACAAAGAAATGATCACCGATGGAAAACTCCATAAAGTAGATTTCAAAAAACCATCTTGAATAGGTTAGTTTTACATACATATTCATTAACATGAAATCACCTGTTGTTATCCTAAGTTTATTTTTACTTGCTTCATTCTCAATCATTGTGGTCAGTAGAGTAAACAAACTCCAAAAAAAAGGAAAACAAACTAGATTTGAAAACAGAATAGACAGAACTATTCCAGCTACCACAGTTGAATGGACAGACACCGTTCAAAACCTAGGAAAAGTAATCGAAGGAACAACGGTTAATGTTCAATTTACCTTTAAAAATACCGGCTCTAAAATGTTGGTTGTGACTGATGTTGCAGCGTCCTGTGGATGTACCATACCAGAAAAACCACAAAAACCATTTTCACCTGGTGAAATAGGCACAATAAACGCTACATTTGATAGCAAAAATAGAGGCGGAATGAATCATAAAATGTTAACCGTGCTTCTTAACACTGAACGTCGACTTCAAGACCTAACATTTGATGTTGAGGTAATCGCAGCAAAATAAATTTTATAAACAAATACAAACAAACAATGATGAATTCAATTTTACTACAGGCTCCTGCAAATGCTGGTGTTATGCAACTTGTATTACTTGGTGGTATGATTATTGTGTTTTACTTTTTCATGATCAGACCACAAGCTCAAAAAGCCAAGAAGGCAAAGAAATTTCAAGAGGAATTACAAAAAGGAGAAAAAATTGTTACTATCGCAGGTATTCATGGCATAGTGAATAAAGTGAATGACGACAATACCATCCAAATCGAAGTAAGCCCTGGCTCTTTTTTGAAAATTGAAAAATCTGCCATCAGCATGGAATGGAGTGATCAATTGAAAAAAGACGCTGTAGCAGTAAAATAATACATTCTTTAATGCATAAAAAAGCCCGGAAGTCCTCCGGGCTTTTTTAATTACATTTGGATATGCTTAATGTTGGATTAACGGGAGGTATTGGCTCAGGCAAAACCATTGCTTCGAAAATATTTGAAGTATTAGGCATCCCTGTATACCAAGCTGATATAGCTGCAAAAAGCTTAATGGAATCAAACCCCATACTTAAAAATCAACTTATCGAGCACTTCAGCGAGAACGCTTTTGTTGATGGAAAGTTGAATAGAAAATACATAGCGGATATCATTTTCAACGACAAAGAAAAATTGCACCTAATAAATAGCCTGGTGCATCCATATACTATTCAAGACGGAATTGAATGGATGAAAAAACAAACCACCCCTTACGCTATTAAAGAAGCTGCTCTCATCTTTGAGAGTGGCACACAATCTAATTTTGATTATATCATTGGTGTATCCTCGCCCCAATCAATGAGATTAAATCGTTCGATAAAGAGAGACAATACAAATAGGGAATTAATCCTTGAAAAAATGGAAAATCAAATGGATGAACAGGTCAAAATGAAATTATGCGACTTTGTTTTACAGAACGACGAGAAGACTTTATTGACACCACAAGTGATCGCTGTTCATGAAAAATTGATTGCCCTTTCAAAAGCACAACAGCCTCATGATTAATTTTCCTTCGTTCGCAGACCACAGTTTGATTTGGATTTTTGGAATTGTTTTACCCTTCTTGTCTGGTTTGCAAAGTGAGAAATTACGAGGGACTATTCAATTTGATGCGTCTTCAAGAAAAAAACTTTACCTGGGAAATAGTTTTATGCTGGCTATTTCCGGATCGTCTGTGCTAGTATTGTGGTTAGTAAAAGGCAGGAAGTTTAGTGAACTAGGATTTACAAAATCCATCGAAATCACACCAATGGTTTGGGGTATTATCAGCCTATTTGTGATAGCGTATTTGCTGGACCTCTTCATCACACTAAAAGAACTAAATAAATCAAACGGTACTAAAGAAAAAGATTGGTTTGAAAAATCATCATTCCTTCCAGAAAAAATAAATGAGTTACCTGCCTATATTCTTTTATGTATCTGTGCTGGAGTTTTTGAAGAAATCATCTACAGAGGATTTATGGTTACCTACTTCCTTCCAAACCAACATGGAACGAATTTTCCAATCATTGCCATCGTAGCTCCTTCAATCCTTTTTAGTCTTGCACACTATTATCAAGGATGGACATCCGTACTTAAAATATTTATTTTCGCATCACTACTTTCTGGCATTTTTATTGTTTCAAAAAGCATCTACCCTACTATGGTATTGCATTTTCTGATTGACTTAACTAGCGGGTTAATCATCATGAAAAAAAACAAACGCCAAACTCAATAATTATCTTCGCAGCCTATTGGTGAACCCGGTGGAGGAATCAGGTGGACCGTAGGCTTAGCCTTTTCAGGTGTAGTGAACCGATCAAGCGCCATGGTTATATGGGCCAAATACAAACTATCCTTTGTTGTTTTTTTTATACCCTCTAGGTAAGATTTTAATTCCTTTACAATACTAGAAACTTTTGCTCGTGCAGGATATGAAAGCTGTTGATCAATACTCGATGCAAGTAAATAGGTTAACAGAACTTGTTCAGTTTGCATCTGTATTGCTTTTTGCATACCGGATTTTCGAACAGACTTGAATGTTGAATTGATTAAGCTTGATGCCATATCACTAAAACCATAACTACTTATTAATTCTTGTTGAACTAATCTGTTGACCCTTTCTGTGTTAAACAAAAAAGATAATGGCAAATCTGCAGCTGATTCTGCTGGGGACAATTGATCAAAAGAAAGTCCGGTTTTCTTTTTAAATAGTTCCCTGTTGAATTCATAGCCGGCAGGACGAGGTGGAATCAATGAAATAATACTAGCTGGCAACTCCAAAAACTCAGGTTCAATGCATTTCAAAATTGCCTTCATCGCATTCTCCTGCTTCTGCCTGTCTAATGGTGCTGTAACCAGTTGCCCATCCCCCTTTAATGCATACGTGTAATTCGTGCCACCGATGAGTTTTGAAACAGCCTCAACTTGATAACGATGATAAAAGTAAACAGGGACTAATACATCTTCTAGCATCGCCATGGGCATTCCTTTTCGAATTGAGTTTATCCCAAATTTCTTAAGTGCCGTTTTTCTAATGGCTGAAACAACATCTAGTTCATTCACGATGTCATTACCATTATCCCAGAGATGAGCATCTGGATGAAGACCGCCTGGAGCCCTTGCATCACGATCACTTATATAGCGTAACCCCTTGCGTGAAGCATCTGTGAGAATCGTATTTAGCAAGTCCTTTTCATTTTTGCTATTGCTCAAATCTGAGTAGCCCCATGTGATGGCCACTTTATCCCAATCACCAATCTTGTTATCATAAGCATGACTTAAATCGATGTCACCTTTTTCATTCAGTTGAACTAAGGGGTGAGGATAATCCATCACACTAGAACGATTAACTGTGCTTGCTGCATAATTATGCATGAGTCCAAGTGTATGCCCAACTTCATGTGCAGACAATTGCTCCAAGCGCTCTAATGACATCTTCAGCATCGGATTATCTTTTTTCTCCTCATCAGAAAATGGCGAAAGCAATCCTTGTGCAATCATATAATCTTGACGAACCCTCAGAGAGCCAAGCGATACTTGTCCTTTTATGATTTCGCCCGTGCGTGGGTCAACAACACTAGCCCCATAACTCCACCCACGTGTTGAACGATGTACCCAGTTAATCATATTATACCGAATGTCCATGGGGTCGCATGAATCTGGAAGTACCTTAACGATAAATGCATTTTTATATCCAGCTGCTTCAAAAGCTTCATTCCACCAAGAGGCCCCCTTGAGTAATGCTGAACGAATAGGTTCGGGTGTACCGTTATCCAGATAATATACAATTGGCTTAACAGGTTCACTCATTGCGGCAGCAGGATCTTTTTTAGCTAAGCGGTGCCTGTTTATCACAAACTTCTCAATAGGCTCTGATACAGGCGTACTATAATCGAAGTAAGAACTATTGCCAAAGCTTGAACGTGGATCGAATATTCTAGGTGTATAATTAGCATCAGGAAGTTGAACAAATGAATGATGCACTCTAAGGGTGATGGCTTCAGGAGAAGGGGTCACAGACTCTACATAACTTCCACTAATCCCATCTGTATTCACTAGAGTAATGGTTGATTCAAGCTCTGTATTGAGTGGGAAATTTTTACATGACGGAAAATACAAAGCTGATCGTGATTTATCAAGAGAATAATTTCCCTGTTGAGTGCTTTTAATTCTGTTGGCAGTTTGCATAGCATCCCGAGTAAGAAAATCAGTTGCATCAACCAAGACCATACCATTGGTTTCCGCTTCAGCCATGAAGCCCCATAAGGCAGACTGAGCAAAGGATTGCTCAACCGCAATTTTCTCTCTCTGATCTGATGTATTAGCACGATAACGATAATTTGGTTCTATCATCAAGATCTTCTTTCCTACGCGAGAAAATTTCACTACTCTTCCTCCGCCTAAAAGACCACGATCTAACCCAATATCATTTGAACCCAACCCGGCAGGCAATGAAGTCACGTAAAGCAATTCTGAATCAAACTTGGATACCTCCATCCATATTTTTCCATTTATGTCATCCCGAAAGAAATTAATAAACCCTTCTTGCTTGGTATATCCTTTTGTCTTTTCCTCAATCGTTGGCAGTGGTTGAGCGATAGCGAAAATGGGTAGTAAACAACAGAACAAATAGATCGTTTTCAACATCGTATAAGAACTTTAAAATTTTGAAAGATTGCTGAATGAATAAATAAACATAATCCTTTATTGACAAGAAGAACTATATCAGTAAATTAAGAAAAAGGATGGATAAAGCAGTCTAAATTAACCAATGCTTTTAGGTAGGAAACAAACAATATCATTTATATTGATTTTCTTTGCAGTGTAATATGAAAATCGAATTCTGGAGTATAGGCAAACAACATGATCCGGCAATCAAGGAAGCTATTGAAGAGTATACCAAGCGGATCACTAAATATAACCCTGCAAAATGGGAGATTATTCCTGTGCCCAAAAACGCCAGTACACTAAGTGAAATTGATTTAAAGAAAGCTGAAGGAAAAGTAATACTAGATAAACTTGATAAGGATGATATACTTGTTGCCCTCGATGAATATGGCAAGGAAATGAGTTCGATTCAGTTATCCGACTTCATCATCAAACAAGGAAACCTAGGCATCAAAAAGTTGATTTTTTTAATTGGCGGCGCCTTCGGATTAGATGATTCGGTACTTAAACGAGCTAACCATACCTGGTCACTTTCTCCATTAACCTTTCCGCACCAATTGGTACGACTTATCCTTTCAGAGCAGATTTACAGGGCATATACCATTATTAAAAACGAAAAATATCATCACCGATAATTTAATCACAACGAGATGACCATAACATTCCTGATTATTTTAATTACCTGCGCAGTTTCGATACCCGCTTTTTCCAAAGAGCACTTGCGAGAAGATCTATTGTTTTGGCCCTATATGATTAAGGGAAGAAAACAATATTATCGTTTCATCACCAATGGCGTATTGCATGCGGATGCAATGCATTTGATTTTCAACATGGTTTCTTTCTACTCATTTGGTATTGCATTGGAATCGTATTTGTATAAAGCCGTGTTTGGCGATATGTCGCGCGGACTATTTGCCATGTTATATATTACAGCGCTTATTTTTGCTGTGTTGCCTGACTATTTTACCTATCAAAACAAGTCATTCTATCGTTCGCTTGGTGCCTCAGGAGCAGTGTCTGCAGTCATATTTGCCGCCATCACCATTCAACCTAAAATGCCCATTCAATTTTTCTTCATACCGTTTAAAATACCTGGCTATATTTTTGGACTTTGTTTTCTTGCACTTTCTGCATCACTCGCTAAAAAAGGAACAGGAAATATTGGCCACAGCGCGCATTTCTGGGGTGGAGTATATGGAATACTCTTCACCTATGTTGCCGCAAAAATTGTGGCGCATGTTGACTTGCTGCAATACTTTATCCAGAGTTTCTAGTAGTAATTATCCTTGCAACTAAGGGCGAGGTGTTAGATCATCCTATTGGTATGGAGACCTTAAACCGAAAGCTCAATAAAAAG
>CAMCBE010000064.1 GCA_945872805.1 Chitinophaga pinensis
TCAATTAAGAACGAAGAAAGATGAGATATCGGGTGTGCCTAGTGGATTCACTTCACTCGATAGAATCACTTACGGATGGCAACCAACGGATTTAATTATTTTAGCAGCACGTCCTTCAGTGGGTAAAACGGCTTTTGCGTTAAACCTTGCTCGCAATGCTGCATTGCATCCAACAAAACCTACTTCGGTTGCTTTTTTCAGTCTTGAGATGAGCTCAGGTCAGTTGGTGCAGCGTATTCTGTCTGCCGAGAGTGAAATTTGGCTAGAGAAAATTTCAAGAGGTAGAATGGAAGATCATGAAATGCAGCAACTTTATAAAAAAGGGATTGAGCCGCTTACTAAAGCTAATATTTTTATTGACGACTCTGCAGCACTCAATATTTTTGAATTACGTGCAAAGTGTAGAAGGTTGAAGAATAAGCATAATGTCGGATTGATACTAATCGATTATCTGCAATTAATGAGTGGTACAAGTGATAATAGAAATGGAAACAGAGAACAAGAAATTAGTACTATTTCAAGGAATTTAAAGCAACTGGCTAAGGAATTGCAAGTGCCCATCATTGCATTAAGTCAGTTGAGTCGTGAAGTAGAGAAACGAAAGGAAAGTAACAAGGTTCCACAACTTTCTGATTTACGTGAATCGGGTGCTATCGAACAAGATGCAGATATGGTTATGTTTCTTTATCGTCCTGATTATTATGATATCACTACCAACGACATGGGGGAGGATACCAAGGGCGATGTTTATGTGAAAATTGCTAAGCACCGTAATGGTTCTCTTGAGAATATTAAGTTGAAAGCGAAGTTGCATATCCAGAAATTTGTTGAGAGCGAAAATATTGACTCTTTCCATGGAGGAGGTGCCCCACAAGCAGGAAGTTGGAGGCCGGTTAGTGAAACAGATACTGCGAAATTGTTTATTCAAAAAGGCAGCCGAATGAATGACGAGCCAGATACAGATGACAACACTCCATTCTGATTATTTTGATGATTTCATTTTACCATGGTTGAACCTCCTTACTTTTATTTCCCCTCGTTGGCTATAGCTTCTGGATCTGCTACATTAGACGATGTCACCCGTCATCATGTAGTTACAGTATTGCGAATGCAGCCAAGTGAAAAAATTATGCTGATGGATGGACTAGGCAATGTTGCAGTAGGAATTATTCAAGAGGCATCAAAAAAATCACTTTCTGTTTTACTCGGCGATAAAATAACGCATGCAAACTTAATTCCAAAAATCACCTTGGCTATCTCTGTTTTAAAAAATGCAAATCGTTTTGAGTGGATGTTGGAAAAGATTACAGAAATTGGTGTGTCTGAAATTGTTCCACTGATATCGGAGAGGACAGAGCGAACTCATTTTCGTGAAGACCGCTTGCGTCAAATTATAGTCAGTGCCTCTATTCAATCAAAGCAATCTTGGATGCCTATTTTACATCCTCCTCAAAAAGTACATGATGTTATCCAAGAAGCTAAGTCGGTTAATAAGTTTATAGCGCATTGCAGCGATAGTCAAAAAAATATGCTTAAAAAGCAAGATCAAGATGCTATTATTTTGATAGGTCCTGAAGGAGATTTCACAATACCTGAAATAGATTTTGCGTTAGCCCAAGGCTTTACCGCAGTTTCCTTAGGGGAGTCAAGGCTTAGGACGGAAACTGCTGGAGTAGCGGCAGCTGTATTAATGAAATTATAGTGATATGATTTTTATTCTGGAAGTGTTGGCTCGTGTAGCTCCACCACCTTCACATTTTTTCTTTTTCGCATCCACATATTCAACATTTCTACGCCAAAGGAAAATGCCATTGCAAAATAAATGTAGCCTTTTTCAATATGACTTCCGTGCACCGGTTGAAGTCCTTCAAAAAATAAACTAAATCCTACCATTAATAAAAAGGCAAGCGCTAGCATTTTTAAGGTAGGGTGTTTGTGAATAAAGTTTGAAATTTTTTCAGAAAAGAAAAACATAATAATCATGGCAATCACAACTGCACATATCATGATTTCTACATGTTTTGCCATTCCAACAGCGGTAATAATACTGTCGAAAGAAAAAATCATATCCACGAGAACAATCTGACTCATAATGCTTGCAAATGATGCTTTATTTTTTTTACTCCCCATATTGAAATCCTCATCGCCCTCAAGTTTTTCATGAATTTCTTTCACTGTTTTGTATAATAAAAACAGCCCACCAACTAATAAAATGAGGTTGCGAAGATTGAATCCAATGTGATTTTCAGCGATGTCTAATCCGAAAATTTCTATGTTCCCATTGGTGACAAGCCAGCCTAGTCCAAGTAATAATATCGTTCTCACTGCAATACCTAATACCATCCATATTCTCCTGGATAATAATTTTTTTTCATCGGGTAGTCTGCCCATCAATATGGATACAAAAATAACATTGTCAATTCCCAGTACTATTTCAAGTAATGCTAACGTGATTAAACTGATCAGTGAATCGATGGTAAATAAATAACTCATATTAATTAAGTAACGTTTTACAAATTTGTTTTACTATGCCAGGGCCTTGATAAATGAATCCGGTCCAAACTTGAACAAGTGAAGCGCCCATATCAATTTTATCTTTTGCATCTTTTCCGGTAAATACGCCCCCACTAGCTATGATGGGAATAGTAGATCGGGTATTTGTCACAATTGATTTTAGTATTTTGTCTGATTGATCTTTTAATGGCAAGCCACTTAATCCTCCCATGCCCATGTGTTCGGCTTGAAGGATTGATTGGCTAGACAGATTTTCCCTTGAAATGGTTGTATTACTTGAAACAATTCCGTCTAATTTAGTTTCGCTAGCAATTTCTGCAATGTCATTTAATTGTTCTTCCGTAAGGTCTGGTGCAATTTTAAGGAGTAATGGCTTTGGAGCTACTCTTGCGTGATTATTTTTTTGTAAGATGCCTAGGATGTTCAACAGTGCATCTTTATCCTGTAGTGCACGTAGTCCGGGTGTATTCGGTGAACTAACGTTTACTACAAAATAATCAACCACATCGAATAATTCATTAAAGCAGATTTCATAGTCTTTCCATGCATCCTCATTCGGAGTACTTTTATTTTTTCCGATATTTCCTCCAATTATCATTCGTTGCCCATCGGGTTTATTTATATTCCTTTCTTTCCATTGACCTAAACGTTTTTTTATAAGGGCTACTCCATCATTGTTGAATCCCATTCTATTAATCAGCGCCTTGTCTTGTGGAAGTCTGAATAGCCTTGGTTTTTCATTTCCAATTTGAGGAATTGGCGTTACGGTTCCGATCTCAACGAAACCAAATCCCAATGTTTCTAATTCTTTTAGGTAAAGGGCATTTTTATCAAATCCTGCCCCCAACCCAATTGGATTCTTGAATGTTAATCCATAAACAACCTTAGATAAACTTGGGTTTTTTATGGAAAAATATTTTTCCATAAGCCAGTTCAACAGCGGTATCTTACACACCCATTTGAGCATGTTCATTGAGAAATAATGTGCTTTCTCGGCTTCAAGTAAGAAAAGTGTATTTCTAATTATGGAGTACATTCTGTGCGAAGATAAAGCCTGTTTATTTAACCTATCGCCTTTTGTGTTTTAAGTTTGTCAACAGAGATTTGCTCAGTTATTCCTTGTAGATTTGTATATCTCCTTAAATTGAATATTATGCAAGAAGCATACATTGTTGCTGGACTTCGGACTGCCGTTGGTAAAGCAAAGCGCGGTGGTTTTCGATTCACTAGGCCCGATGATTTAGCCATTGAGGTCATCGAGGAATTGATGAAGACGATACCGGAATTGGACAAGAAACGCATTGATGATGTTATTGTTGGAAATGCCGTTCCAGAAGCTGAGCAAGGTCTTCAAGTTGGCCGCATTATTGCAGCAAGGGCCTTGGGACATCAAGCTCCAGGTATCACAATCAATAGATATTGTGCTTCAGGAATTGAATCTATAGCAATTGCTACTGCCAAGATTAGAGCTGGAATGGCGGATTGTATCATTGCAGGCGGAACAGAAAGCATGAGCTTTGTGCCAGCTTCAGGTTGGAAAACAGTTCCTTCTTTTAATATTGCCACAAGTGAGCCAGACTATTATTTAAACATGGGCTTAACTGCCGAAGCTGTTGCTCAAGACTATACTATAAGCAGAGAAGATCAAGATTTATTTTCCCTCGGCTCGCATCAAAAAGCATTAAATGCCATTCAGCAAGGTTTTTTTAAAGAAGGCATTATCCCGATTAACGTGCATGAAGTCTACCTGGATGAAAAGGGAAAGAAACAAACGCGCTCCTTTATAGTAGATACGGACGAAGGAGTTCGGTCTGATACTAGTTTAGAAAGTTTAGCAAAGCTTAAACCCGCGTTTGCCGTAAATGGTACAGTGACTGCAGGTAATGCTTCACAGACCAGTGATGGTGCAGCGTTTGTGGTTGTAATGAGTGAATCTATGGTGAAGGAATTGGGTTTGACACCGATTGGGAGATTAGTGCATTGTTCCGTAGCAGGGGTAAATCCACGAATCATGGGTATTGGTCCAGTCGAGGCCATTCCAAAGGTGCTGAAACTCGCCTCGATGAGTTTAGCAGATATTGATTTAATTGAATTGAATGAGGCCTTTGCTGCTCAAGCACTAGCTGTAATCAGGCAGTTATCTCTTGATCCAGCTAAAGTCAATATCAATGGTGGAGCCATTGCGCTGGGCCATCCACTCGGGTGTACTGGTGCCAAACTAACTGTCCAACTCTTGGGTGATCTAAAGCGATTAACTAAACGCTATGGTATGGTATCTGCTTGTGTTGGTGGCGGACAAGGTGTTGCCGGCATTATTGAGCGTTTCTAAATATTTGCAATAATGTTGCAAATATTTAATTTTTATGTAGCTTTGTTTAAGAATGCGCTACATGAAAACCCTATTCCTCTTTTTATTTGTTGCATTTAATTCAACTGCTCTTTATAGTCAATGTATACTTTCCATTCGTGGTAAAGTAAACGACGTAGATGCCAAATCAATGCTTGAAGGGGCCACTGTCCTATTGATTGAAACGAAGCATAGCGTTGTAACAGATAAAGAGGGAAAGTTTATCATTTCCGGACTTTGTCCTGGCGATTATACCATTCGAATAAGCCATGCCGATTGTCAATCACAAGATGTTCACTTTCATTTAAAAGAGGATGTTTTTAAGGATATTGATTTACCCCATGCAGAAAATATCCTCAAAGGGGTAGTGGTAGTTGGTGCAGCAACAATGAGAGCTGAAGGCATTTCTGCAGAACTTCGAGGAAAGGAGCTGGCATCAACTCGCGGACTTACTCTTGGAGAGTCTTTGCAAAAAATAAATGGTGTTACCGTATTGCAAACGGGTAATAATATTTACAAACCAATTATTCAAGGATTACATAGTAGTCGAGTCTTAATTCTAAATAATGGAATAAGGCAGGAAGGTCAGCAATGGGGCAGTGAACATGCTCCTGAGATTGATCCATATATCGCGAATAGGCTTACTGTAATTAAAGGGGCTGCTTCAATTCGATATGGTGGAGATGCGATTGGGGGGGTTATTTTAGTAGAGCCTAGGCTTCTTCAATATAATCGTCAAATTTCAGGTGAGGTAAATCTTGCTACATTTTCAAATAATCGTCAAGGTGTACTATCTGTTATGACCGAAGGCGCATTTGAAAAAAAAGGGACTACTGCTTGGCGATTGCAAGGAAGTGTCAAACGTGGAGGGAATGCTAGAACACCAGACTATTGGATGAAAAATTCAGGTGTGGAAGAATTTAACATGTCTGCCACGGCTGGATGGAGAAAAGAAAAAAAAGGAGTTGAGTTTTTTTATAGTGTATTCAATTCTAAAATTGGAATATTCATCGGCTCTCATTTGGGAAACCTCACTGATCTTGAAAATGTTATTCAAGCAAAACAGCCTCCTGAATATATTCGTGATGCAGATTTTAGTTATCTAATAGAACGTCCTTATCAATCTGTTCAGCATCATCTTTTAAAGTTGAAATTGTACACCGAAGAAAAAAATAAAAATAGACTTAGTGTTACGATGTCTTCTCAGCTTAATATTCGAAAAGAATATGATGTGACGCGCAGCAGTGCAACCATAATACCTCAATTGCAAATGAATTTATTGACCAATATGGCTGATTTGGTTTGGGAGCATTTTAGCAATCAAAAATTCAAAGGTTCTGTTGGTTTAAATGGCATGCATCAAATCAATTATATCAATTATCGTTATTTCATTCCAAATTATCAGTCGGTTGATCTAGGCATTTGGATAGCTGAAAAATATCAACTAAAATCATGGCAATTTGAAGTTGGATTAAGGTATGATCATAAAAATCGTTTTGGTATAACAGATAATGACGCAGCTCCTAATGATGTTTTGATGGGAAATTCATTTTTGCCAGGGAAACCTTATGGGAGTAAGGGTTTTTCAGGGTTTTCAGGAACTGGTGTGGCCGCATACAAGTTGAGTGATCATTTGCGGATTTCAATGACAACGTCTACCGCATGGCGTTCACCCCAAGTGAATGAATTATTCAGCAATGGGTTGCACCATGGGGCTGCAAGAATCGAACGAGGAGATGTGGCATTGAGCCCTGAAAGGGCATGGAGTATTATGGGAACTCTTTTGTTCAACACAGAAAAACTTGAAATGGATTTTGGCTTCTATAACAAACAAATCAATGGATTTATTTACCTAAATCCTACGTATCCTCCATTGTTAACCATAAGGGGAGCATTCCCAACATTCAACTATGCACAAACGGATGCCTCATTGAGCGGTGCAGATTTTAGTATGGCTTATTTATTTGGAAGTCATGTGAAGTCTCATCTGAAGGGTTCTATCCTTCGCGCATATAATCAGCATGCAAAAACATGGTTGATTCAGATGCCAGCAGATAGATTTGAAGGCCAACTTGAATATCTTTTTGTAGATGGTAAAAAACTAAAGCAATCATCTGTTCAGTTTGGACTACAGCACGTAACTACGCAAAAAAGGATTCCTCCAACAGGAAATATTAAGATCACTTCCCCCACTGGTATTGTTTCAATGGCATCAGATTATATGGCACCACCACCTGCATATTCGTTGATTAATTTTGAAGCGAATACCTCTGTTGTGGTGAATAAAAGAATGGTTGGATTGATTTTTTCTGTCACTAATTTATTGAATACCAGTTACCGAGATTATATGAATTCTTTCAGGTATTTCTGCCTGGATCGCGGACGAAATATTTCTTTGAAAGCAAAAATTTCACTTTAAAAATATAAGCAATGAAAATTCAAAAAGCCATTTTACCAGTTGTTTTGTTCCTTGTGTTAATTATTTCTTCATGTAAAAAAGACCCAGCTAATCCTAATGATGGAGAGCTAATTACCACTGTAAAAGTTGAATTTACAGAAAACGTTAGTGGTGTAAAGGAATCGTTTGAGTTTAGGGACCTTGATGGCGAGGGTGGTAATGCACCGAGTGAGTTTGATGAGATTAGCCTTTCGGCCAATAAATCCTACACGTGTGAGGTGTATTTGTTGAATGAAAGTGTAACTCCGGTCGATGACATCACTCTTGAAATAGAAGCTGAAGCAGACGATCATCAGTTTTATTATACTCCTTCATTTTCTACGTTAACTATTTCTGACTTGAACGAGGATTCAAATAATCTGTCCTTGGGAACTGAATCCACGTGGACCACCGGAGCAGCTTCAAATGGGAACATTAATATAACGCTCAAGCATAAGCCTGGTGCCAAAGCTTCGGGTGATCCAATCAGCAAGGGTGATACAGATATATCTATAGATTTCAAAGTAAAAATTCAATAATTATTTCTTTGGTAGCTTTGTAGTACAATGGAAATTTCAATTACCACCCCAGCATTACTTTTTCCTGCCATTAGTTTGTTGTTGTTGGCCTACACCAATAGGTTTTTAGCTATTACTAGTCTAGTGCGGAAGTTGTTTGATGATTACAATCGTGTCCAGAACAAAGCCAATCTCATCCTTCAGATAAAAAGCTTACGAAAGCGATTGAATTATATTCGAATGATGCAGGGGTGTGGTGTATTTAGTTTTTTACTCTGTGTGATTTGTATGTACAGTATTTATAATGGATGGACAGAATCGGCGAATTTTTTATTTGCTGTTAGCTTATTATCCTTACTGATTTCATTGGTTTTTTCATTGATTGAAATCTTCCAAAGCACATCAGCACTTGAGGTGTTATTGAGTGAGGTGGAAGAATTGTCTGAGCAGAGTTTGCTAAAACGTGTTCTTCATTATAAGGATGAAGAGGAAGATCTTAAGCGTGAACTGTGATCTTAAATCAAGACTTTTTTCGTTCACCTATTTGTTGTCTCCACATAGCGTAGTAAAGGCCTTTCTCGTCCAGCAATTGACTATGTGATCCTGTTTCAACTATTTCGCCATTTTCTAGAACGTATATTGTATCAGCATGCATGATGGTGGAAAGCCTATGCGCAATCAACAGGGTTATTTGTTCTCTTCTA
>CAMCBE010000065.1 GCA_945872805.1 Chitinophaga pinensis
ACTGAAGCACCTTGAAATTAGGGAAGGGCATGATGTAATGACTGAAATTGACTACATAATCCCAGATGTAAAGATGTGGCGCTAATGTCGACCAATTTTTTAGGTCACGTAAGAACGACTTGTTTTGCTCACACGATTTAAAATCATGAGAGAAACAACATTCAATGCTGCATAACCTTACCACCACATTTTTGCGAGGATGTATATACTTTGGAGGAGTACGTGTATACTGGTAAGCAAGAGTTCCAATAAACTTATCCGGAAATTCTTTTTCTACCGCTTCAGCCACTTGATTCACAAACCAAATTATTAACCCAGACTCACTTCCTTCATGCTTAACAATGGCCTGGCATTTGCCGCACTGGCAAGGACGGTAACAATCATTTTGAGATACATCATAAATAAGGTTGTCCGGATTTTCACGCATTTGTTTTTTAATTCTATCCGTAATGATATTCAACACATCAGGATTACTAAGGCATAGCTGTGCGTCGTGAAACTCTCTTTCCCCATTCAGTAAACTAAAATACTCTGGATGGGTACTAGAAAATTCTGTTACGGGTACAAAAAAATTAAAGGTATGAACACCCCAATAATTCTCAGTTTCCCCTATTTGCTCACGCGATTTACCAAACGTATTGGTTCCATTAATACGGTTGCGTGCAGCCCAAGTTGGATCGAACGCTTCAAAATAAAAATCATTGCGCACGCGCACTCCTGGCTTTTCGGAATGATCTATAGCGCTAAATTCAAATATTTTCTTTTGGGGTATAACAGTAGCAGAGGGAGTATACCACCTACATCCCATTTCATTTTCAAGAAATGACATTACGCCATACATGGTACCACGTGTCTTCCCCCCATATATATAAATATCCGGACCGAAATTTATATAGTGGAATGATTCATCCAAATCATTTGGTATTAAATCGCCAAACATATCCTTAATGGGTGGCGTATATCCAAGAACTATTTGTGGTCCAGGGTAGGGTTGACCTATCTCCTGGATAGGTAATTCCACACCACTTATTTCTTTTAACCAATGCTGCAACTCCTTAGCCGCCCAGCTTTCAGCAGCAGAAGCATCCTTTGATAAGGCAATCCTGTAGGCAGATGAAGCATTTGAAAACAACGTATAGTTTTCTTTTTTACCCGCACTAAAATTCAATTTACTTTTTACATGCTGCCCGTTGCGTAAAAGAACATTCAGATTCGCAACATAAGACCTGAAACGATTGGAATCAAGTGTTATTGGACCATCAATGTTGCGTGAACGCTTTTCCTTTTGAATCAACTTCCCATCTACAGAGAAAATTTCAATATCAGTAGATGCAACCAATTGTTGCATGGCAGGCAATGTGTAGGATGAAATAAGTGAAGCCCTCCCATGAGCATCCGTTGTTATAGATAAAATATTGCTTAAATCTGACTGTTGAAAGGGTAAAAATCGAGCACAAAATCCCCATTCTTTTGACATATTCTCAATTTTCATCAACACCGTATTGACGCCTTTCTTAAGGGCTACCACTACCAGATCAATATCTGGAACAAGACCCCTGTCTTCGGCTCTATCCCATACTTTTATGCCATTAAGCCAAATCGCAATGCCATCATCTGATCCGAAGCTAAGTTGAACCACTTTTACTTCATCTGAAATAACCTCTGTATAGGCATAGGCTAGTGAATGATTTTTTAAACCAACAACCTTCTCAAGATTAATAATGGAATCTGATGAACGATATATTTTCCATCCAGGAGTATTCGATGCGTGGTTTGCTTGATTAGCTGTCTTAACCATAACATGCTCCTCACCACCAATGGTAGTAAGAAAATCAGTGCCGAAGCCATCAATATGCCTATTGAGATCAGTTTCACCTGATGGCTCACTCAGGATAACTGGATCAGAAATCATCCAATTTTTTAACCACTTACCTATAACAACAGGAGATGGAGATAACGACTGAGAAAATGAAACAGGATGAAGTGTGAGCGCAATTAAGATGATGAGTATTGATTTTTTAGTCATTCTGCAGAATTTTAAAAGCACTGATTCAAATTGAAAATAGAAATTAGGCGAATAAGTGAATGTATAGAATAAGACGCATTAAATCAAGCACATTTCATGAATCCCTTTACAACCATATTCTCAAAGTATTTTATCTTTAATTTACCAAAACTGATAAAAATTAGCTGTAATGAAATCAACGATTCGCTTTCTGATGGCAACTGTTATTCTACTTCCTATTGCGGCCTATTTCCTAGGTACACCACCAAATCAAACACAGCTAAGTATACTAAAAAGTACTGCCTGGATTGTTTTGGGCGTAATCGCATACACATTCATGGTTGGAATCAAAAAAAGTAATAAAAACAAACTGATTAAATGTGGATATTTGTTCAACATACATTTGCAGAACATATAAATTAATATATACATTTATACATGCCAATTGCACAGCAAAAAGACAACTACTCACCTTCTTGCCAATTTGCCTCCATTCCAAACGATGAAATATTCATTCATGTACTAGCGCCCTATCTTGAAACATCAGATAATAACATCAATTACTATTACGATTTTTCTCAAAGCATATCCGAATACACAAAAACTTTTCAAGATTTAAATATTCAATGGAAGTGGCAACCCGTTACCATGTTGACTTTCCACGAAGTCATTGATAATATTACTGAAGAAAAAAATAAAACGGGTAAACTTCCTATAATCTTAAATCTATGCGATGGTGATGAAATAAATGGAACACCAGGAATTTCAGTCGTGAAAAAACTTCACGAGAAAGAATTAATCTATACTGGATCCGACGAACATTTTTACCGCATCACTACATCCAAAATACCCATGAAAAAAGCATTCGATGAGGCAGGGGTATCTACAGCAAAATGGGAAAGTATCCCATCAAAAGACCATAAAATCAACGGCATATTCAATGACCTTGGCTCACCCATCATCCTTAAGCCATCTGTATCAGGGGGTAGCATGGGCGTTGGAATCAAAAATGTAGTTGAAAATAAACAAGCACTCGAAGAGCAAGTAAAATTAATGTTTGAAGGATACCGTGGTTGGGATCTTTCCATTGATGGTATCGTTGCAGAGCAATATATTTCAGGACGTGAGTTTACCACGATGATTACCGGGTCAGCTCAATTTCCTGAACTCTGCAAAGTATACAAACCCGTTGAACGGGTCTTTCATGCTTCCCTTCCAGATAATGAAAAATTTTTATCCTTCGATAGGCTGTGGGAAATATATGAAGATGAAACACCTATGCCAGACAATGATAACTTTTATGAATACCAAGAAGTTGAATCAGTGTTATCAACGGCCATCCAAGAATTAAGCCTCGCTGCCTATAAATCAGTTGGCGGAACCGGCTATACACGAGTAGATATTCGTATGGATGAAAAAACAGGCAGACTATTTATTCTTGAAGTAAATGCACAATGTGGATTAAGCGAGGATGAAGATTATACCTCCATCGGTGCAATCCTTCGAGTAAACAATACCAGCTTTACACAAATGATTACTGAAGTCATTGAAGATGCACTCATTAGAAAAGCAACACAATGGGACTAAAGGTCTGCGTACTACAACCTGATTATTCTACCTCAAATGTTGATTACAAATATTATGATCCTGCACGTGATCTATCAACACTATTACCCAATGCACACATAGATCATGTATCACTCAATAAGTTAACGACCTACAAACAACTGTTGGCCTTAAAAAATAAAGGCTATGATATTTTTGTTAACCTCTGTGAAGGATATCTCGAATGGGAAGTGCCTTCAATAGATGTAATCCATAACTTAGAACTACTAAATCTCCCCTATACTGGTCCAACCGCCACATTATATGACCCCAGTAAAGAATTAATGAAATACGTGGCCTATTGTGAAGGAGTTAAAACACCCTCCTATCATTTAATATCATCTATCGAACAAGCTCAAGTCATTGCAGAAGAAACATCCTTCCCCATGTTCTTGAAGCCTTCTAAAGCAGGAGACAGTTTAGGTATTGATCATGCATCACTTGTTAATACTAAAGAAGAATTCATTAATAAAGCAACTTCGCTTTTAGTAGATTATCCTGAAGTACTTGCTGAGGAATACATTAAAGGAAGGGAATTCACCGTCCTTATTGCAGCCAACTCAGACGGAAGAACGAATACAAGTTTCAAACCAGTAGAATATATTTTCCCTGAAGGGTTTGCGTTCAAAACATACTCGCTTAAAACATCAGCACTTCATCCCGGTGCAAATATCCCATGTAGTGATGTGCATCTTGAAAAAACACTTCGTAATGCAGCAGAAAGAATTTTTAAATGCTTTAGTGGAAAAGGATATGCACGACTTGATTTTAGGGTTGATGAAAATAATCAGCTATACTTTCTTGAAATCAATTTCACCTGCTCGGTATTTTATTTAGATGGACTAGAAGGATCTGCGGATTATATTTTAACATACGATGGAATTGGACAAGCTGGATTTCTAAAACATATAATCGCAGAAGGAATAGCTAGACATCAACGCAAACAGAAGCCTTATCAAGTCAAAGGAAATTCTATTGCTGGGTATGGAATTTATGCTACAAAACATATTCCTGTTGGAGAGATTATGTACAGAGGAGAAGAAAGAGCACATCGAATCGTTACAAAAAAATATGTTGACAATTTTTGGAACGATGAAGAAAAATTAAATTTTAGAAAATATGCATACCCATTGAGCAAAAAAGTGTTTGCCATATGGGATGAGGAACCGAGCGATTGGGCTCCTCAAAATCACAGCTGCGATGCCAATACCGCTTTTGATGGATTAAATACCATTGCAGTAAAAGATATTTCTATAGGAGAAGAGCTAACACTCGATTACGCGAAATTCCTCGACAAAGAAATGGAACCTTTTCAATGCCAATGCAAATCGGTTAACTGCAGAGGGTTGATAAAAGGAGAAGGGTAGACGCTGGGCGCTTGGCGCTGAACGCTGAACGCTGAACGCTGAACGCTGAACGCTGGACGCTAGACGCTGTGTACTAAAATACTAGCTTCTTGTTTTATAAATTCAAATTGCATTAATTATTTATCAGCGCCAAGCGTTAAGCGCCCAGCGTTCAGCGCCAAGCGCCCACCATTCTCTAAAAATTTATTACTTTTAATGATGAAAAAAATAATTCTACTCGTACTACTCATTAGTGTATCAGCAGCATACGCACAAGAATCATTGAATGTTATCGATATCAAAGAAACAGAACGGATTGAAAGAATGTTATCATCTGATGAAATGCAAGGGAGAAGAACTTTTTCAGCCGGCATCGAAAAAGCAGGTGCCTTTATAGCCAGTGAGTTTGAAAAAACAGGATTACAAAAATGGGCAAATAGTGGCTCTTACATGCAATCCTTTTCGATGATTAAAGCAAAATCACTTACTCAACACTATTCAATAGATGGAAACGAAGTAGACAAGAAAAATGTATTGCTCCTTTGTCCAACCAAAAACATACGTGTAAATGAAAAATCAAATTACGATATTGTTCAAGTTAGTAAGGAAATGAATTTTTTTATGGAAATCATGAAATCACTTTCTGCTAAAAAAAATACACTTATCGTTGCAGATACATCATTCAGCAAACTACTTGTCCGATTCACCCAAATGGAGATGGATTTGTTTTCTACACAACCTAATATAATTGTCGTACTCGCTACAGACATTCCAAAAAAATTCAATATTGAAGCAACACAAGAAATAATTGAACAACCATTGTCCAATGTGGTTGGAATCATCCCAGGGAAATCAAAACCAAATGAATACGTCATATTCTCCGGTCACTATGATCACCTTGGTATTATGAGTGCTAACATGGAGAAAAATGATTCCATCTATAACGGCGCAAATGACGATGCCGCTGGAACCACAGCGATGATCATGTTATCAAAATATTATAAGACACTCAACAACAACGAAAGAACATTGATATTTGCTGCATTCACCGCTGAAGAAGTTGGTGGATTCGGTGCTCAATATTTTTCAAAGCAATTTGACCCAGCTGCAGTTGTAGCCATGTTCAATATTGAAATGATCGGTACAGAAAGCAAGTGGGGTACAAATAGTGCCTACATTACGGGGTTCGACAAAACAGATATGGGTGCGATTCTTCAAAAAAACCTCACTAATACTAAATTCACTTTTTACCCAGACCCTTACACTGACCAAAATCTATTTTACAGGTCAGACAATGCCCCACTAGCTAGGCTAGGCGTTCCAGCGCATACCATTTCAACATCCAAAATGGATAATGAACCAAACTACCACAAGGCAAGTGATGAAATAGGTACACTCAACTTAGAGAACATGAATTCCATTATTCGAGCTATTGCACTAAGTGCAAAAGGTATAGTTGACGGGAAAGACACCCCCTCTCGGGTTGACACTAGTAAACTAAAATAAATTGATCATATTATACCTAGAATAATTTATTAAATGGTACGTCTCGATAATAATTATATCTTCTTTAAGAATTCTATATCTACTTTTAGGCAAACAATACCTTTTTGTATGAACCTAAAATCTATATTTTCAATTGCCTTATGTGCTATCACACTTAGTAGTATGGCACAGAAAAGTTTTCTTGATGTTCCCTACATTGAGGTAAATGGTTACGCTGACACTTTAGTAACTCCAAATGAAATATTCATTAAAATTACTATTTCAGAAGCAGACACCAAAGACAGAATTTCAATAGAAGAGCTAGAACGTAAAATGGTTGCAGGCTTAAAACAACTAAACATCAATACAGAAAAGGAATTAACTACCTCAAATATTCAAAGTAATTACCGCTATTACGTGTTAAAACAAAAAGACGTACTAAAATCAAAAGAGTACAAATTAAAAGTAGGTGATGCCGTAACAGCAACCAAGGTATTTATGAAACTAGAGGAATTAGGCATTGCAAATACACAAATTGAAAAAGTGGGCCATAGTGAAATTGTAGCTATTAGAAATACCTGTAGAACAAGGGCCATATTAAATGCAAAAGATAAAGCAATAGCGCTAACAAAACCGATCAATCAAAATCTTGGCCCAGCGTTATTGATATCTGATTACAGCAATGAGGGCGATGGCCAAGTTCAAGTAGAACGAACAGGTAATGTGAGAATGATGATGGCCGGTGCAGAAACAGCTGAACTTCCTCAAATTGATTTTGAAAAAATACGCGTAACGCTTAATGTGGCCGTGAAGTTTTTGTTGAAATAACTCAGCGAGGTATACCCAATTTATTTTTATATTCTTACGAATGAATATATAAATTACATTAAGATAAATAATACAGAAAATAAATCTAACATCATGAATATACGTTCATAATACTATTCTATTGCATGAATGATAAAGATGGATTATTATATCAATATTTATTCATATCAAGTACATCAAAATCAGGTATTTCTGATAATCTTAAATATGTACCCATTTTTATAGTTGTCCACTTTGAGTTAAACATGTCAAAAACATCAATTTCATGTTGAATAGCTTTAATTCTTTCTAGCTTCCGTTTAGTTGAAAAATTAATGCTTGTTTCACTTTCAATCACTGGAGCACCCTTGCTTACAAAGTATCCAATCAGTTCAAAATCAGAATTTTGATATCTAAATATATATTGCCAGTATCCATATCGACCGTGTGCATATTCAACATATAAATTCCCATTCCGTATTGTTAAAACAAGATCAGGGGGAAAATATGTTCCACCATCCTCGTTTTCTGAAGAAAAGCAATCATAATTACTTATTGCTAATTCATACTTGTTGTTTTTGTTAAAGAGAATTATCACACCTCTTCGATTTCGATCTACTCTGTCGTTATTTTGATCCTTAGTGATTTTATTTTTATCTGTTCCTTGTATTAAAAGGACACAATCCTCTATGGCATCATTATTCAAATCTCCTATTATTTTTTGCGCTAGACTATAACCCTGTGGCAAAAAATCAATTGGATTTGTATGTTTAATCCCCTGACCATAAACTTTAGTTGTTGTAATGATGACTAGAAAAATAACCAACTGTTTCATGGACATTAATTAAATGCAATTAACTAATAAAAGAAACATTAAAATACCGATAATAAACCGAAAGGCCATCGCAAAATATATTCATTTTTATTTTTCTACCAATGTTAAATGGAGAATATTCATAATTGGTTTTAGCCCCTTTTGCCCATTAATATAAATATAAATTCTTTATTATCTAATTCATAACCGCTTCCAGATACCCGAGATAATATATTGGAATTTTAATTTATTTATTATTATTAATTCGTAGATATTAGAAAGGTGGCCCTTTTCAAGGCCACCTTTCTGTATAGATATTATATCTGATATGATTATGCCAAATCGAATCGATCAAGGTTCATCACCTTAGCCCATGCAGCAACAAAATCATGTACAAATTTATCGCTTGCATCTTC
>CAMCBE010000066.1 GCA_945872805.1 Chitinophaga pinensis
GTGTTACATAAAAAAAGAGGCTAAATAGCCTCTTTTTTACATTTATACGTTGAAAGGATTTATGCAAATACCTTTTCAAATGCTTGAGTAAAGTCATTTTTGATGTCTTCCAAATGCTCAATACCTACACTGATTCGGATTAAATTCGACAATACACCGGCCTTCTCCCTTTCTTTATCACTCAATTGTTCATGTGTAGTTGAAGCTGGGTGAATAGCCAAGGTCTTGGCATCTCCAACGTTGGCAAGATGACTAATTAAACTAAGGGAATTGATGAATTTCTTACCATTTTCAAGTCCACCTTTTATTCCAAACTGCAACACACCACCAAAACCATTTTTCAAATACTCTTTTGCCAATTCATGGTAAGAGCTGCTCTTCAATCCAGGATACCAAACAAAATCTACAGATTCATGAGATTCAAGCCACTCAGCCAGCGCCAAGGCATTATCAACATGACGTTGTACTCTTAATGACAAGGTTTCAAGGCCTTGAAGAAGTAAAAATGAATTAAACGGACTCTGTGAAGGGCCAAAATCACGTAAGCCTTCTACCCTTGCTCTGATAATGAAAGCAATATTGGGTAGACCAAGTGGATTGCCTTCACCAAAAATATCCCAAAACTTCAACCCATGATACCCTTCGGATGGTTCAGTAAACTGAGGGAATTTACCATTAGCCCAATTGAAATTACCTCCATCCACAATAACACCACCAATGCTTGTGCCATGACCGCCAATCCACTTGGTTGCAGATTCAACCACAATATTAGCACCATGTTGCAATGGTTTGAATAAATAACCACCAGCACCAAAAGTATTGTCTACTACTAGAGGAATATCATGACGCTTGGCTAGATCAGCAAACTTTTTAAAATCCGGCACGTTTAAGCGTGGATTACCAATTGTCTCTAAATAAATAGCCTTTGTTTTAGCGTCAATTAATTTCTCATAATTCGCCACATCATCTCCTTCAGCAAAGCGTACATCAACACCTAAGCGTTTAAACGCAACCTTAAATTGGTTGTATGTACCCCCGTAAATAAATGAGCTACTTACAAAGTTGTCTCCTGCTTGTAATATATTATTCAATGCAAGGAACTGAGCAGCTTGCCCAGATGAAGTTGCCAAAGCCGCTACACCACCTTCTAAGGCAGCTATACGCTGCTCAAAAACATCCGTTGTCGGATTCATCAAGCGGGTATAAATATTACCAAACTCTTTAAGACCAAATAGGTTGGCTGCATGCTCGGCATTTTTAAATACATAAGAAGTTGTTTGATACAATGGCACCGCCCTTGAACCTGTAACTGGATCAGCAGATTGACCAGCATGTAATTGTAAAGTCTCAAATCGTAGATTGTTAGTCATAACGTTTAATTTAATTTATTAGTCTACAAACTTAGTAGGATTTTTCAAAATTAAAAAAATATTTCCAATAAAAATAATTTTTAGTCCTCTCCCCTAAGGATCAACACACTTATCTTTGACCTTCTAAACCAAATCATGTGTATACAGCAGAATTTGACCAAATAATACAGAGCAGAAGATCGAATAGGCGATTCGACCCGAATGTGGAAGTTCCAGATGACGTCATCAAAAGGAGTTTAGAAAGAGCCATCCTTGCTCCAAACAGCAGCAATATGCAACTTTGGGAATTCTATTGGATAACATCAGCCGAATTGAAGCAGTCGCTGGTCCCCCTCTGCTTCGGGCAATCAGCGGCAAGAACAGCCAAGCACATGATGGTATTTGTTACACGCCGTGATCTTTGGCGGCAAAGAGCTGCATGGAACCTAGCGAAAATCAAAGAAGGAATAGGTGATCAAGAACCGACTATACTACAAAAACGCGGATTAGATTATTATGGAAAACTGATGCCCTTAGTATACCGCAGAGATTTATTTGGACTAAGCTCTCTATTAAGAAAAACGATTTGCTTTGTAATGGGCCTAGTCAAACCCTTCATGAGAATGGGTGGAAATGCCGATCAACGTGTAATGGTCCATAAATCCTGTGCCCTAGCAGCACAAACATTTATGCTATCCCTCACTGCTGAAGGATATGCTAGTTGCCCAATGGAAGGCTTTGATGGGGTTCGTGTTAAAAAGCTACTTCAACTTCCAAGAGGTGCTGAAGTAAACATGATTGTAGGTATTGGTAAAGGAACTTCAGAAGGAATTTATAATCCAAGAATTAGAGTACCTTTTGAAGAGGTTGTTTTTGTGAAATAAATTATCAGGATATACAAAAACCATTATTACTAATTAGCTCAATCAACATAAATCATAAAAGACATGCGTAGCGTATTTTTATATTTACTGATCCTAACTGCACTAAGTAGTTGGACCCCCATAGATTTTTATGTTTCATCAAAAGGGAATGATACTAATCCAGGCACAAAGGAAAAGCCATTCAGTTCATTACATAAAGCGCAATCGATTTCACAAAGCAAAAATAAATCTGGTGAAAAATAATTTCCTTAGTTGTAAAAAAAGAACCGCACCTATTCGTTATAATATCACCAACGAAAACGATATACAAAAAGAGAATAATACAATTCTTAAAAGTGGAAAAGCGAAGGATAAAAAAATTCTTCGAAATGCCATTGCAACGTGGATGAAAGAAAATTCGAATTCATCAGCACATTAATTTCTTACCGATTGAATACAAAAAAGCCCCACTATATAGTGAGGCTTTTTTTGTGGAGATGGTGGGATTCGAACCCACGTCCAAACATATTCGCCGTAAACTTTCTACATGCTTATTTTGGAATTGATTGTCGAAAATGTGCAGGAACCAAACAAACCAACACATTTCGTAGCTGAATAGTCTTAGTCAACAGTCACAGCCTTCAGTTGAAGCAGCCTCATTTTTTTTGATTCAGCGGAGTGACTTGGCAAAGGCGGGCCCGTCAAGCAGCTATAATGGGTGCACTAATCTCTGATTAGGCAGCCATGGCGTAAGTATTCTCGCCATTTGTTGGTTTCGTATTCAGATTAAAGTGCAACATACGCAACGCACTGCATGCTTACCTACAAAGATCTACGCTGTCGATACCGGTCATCCCCAACTGCGTGATACAAAGGTACTCAATAAGCAGGGATTCAATCTAAATCGGTTAAAAAGAGATGTTAATATGAATAATTGGGGTATTAAAGCATCTAGGGAAAACTAATTAAATATTCAGCTTGTTAAAAAGCTCAATTTGAACTAAATTTGTTACCTCAAAGCCCAGATGGCGGAATTGGTAGACGCGCTAGACTCAAAATCTGGTTATCGTAAGGTAGTGCAGGTTCGATTCCTGTTCTGGGCACAAAACCTCCTTTTTATAGGAGGTTTTTTTATGCAGTCTTGCCTTAATCTTTTCAGCCTACCTAACTAACATTGTCTGAAGTTAATTGTCATTCCGAGCGAAGCGAGGAATATTAATCCTTTATAGTTCAGTATCAATATCATAATAAAAACGGAACTGGTGTTATCCAGTTCCGCGATGCAGTAGTGATTAAATCCTTTTATAGACTTAAACCTCTACTTTAATCTTACCGGCATCGGAAGGTGAGTTCCGTTGGCCGACTGATTTAAAACTACAGTTATCATCCCTCCTATTATCACCCTTTAATCATAATGATTGGTGATTGTCCTCATGATCCTATGGACCTTCAGCTGGAGGTGGAATCTCATAAGGAGGTGATACAAAAGGATTTTCCTCAGGTATCTCATCCGGATCCTCTTCAGGAATAAGGGGTTCCTCAGGGTCAATCAGTGGACTGATTTCTGGAATTTTACTAGGCGGCAATACTTCTGGTGGACGAATCGGAGGAGTTGACTTTTTCATCGTTGATAGTTAATAGTTCAATTTGATCTTTACACCAATATGAAAGATTTATTCTTCGAAATAATTGACTTCAATATGCCAAACAGATGAGTTGAATCATTAACAAAAATATAAAAGGCTTTTTTTCTCCGCTAGTATATCAAACAACCGTAAAACAGTACTTTTGCTAAACGTATGAATATCAAAAACAACATTCTGGAAACCATTGGGAATACTCCGTTAATTAAACTGAATAAAATTACCCAAGACCTACCAGGCACTATATTGGCTAAAGTGGATTATTTCAATCCCGGAAATTCAATCAAAGACCGTATGGCGATAAAAATGATTGACATAGCTGAAAAAGAAGGGAAATTGAAACCTGGCGGAACCATCATAGAATGTACTTCAGGTAATACAGGAATGGGACTAGCCTTAGCTGCCATAGTTAAAGGGTATAAATGCATATTTACCACAACCGATAAACAATCAAAAGAAAAAATCGATATTCTTAAAGCCGTTGGTGCTGAAGTTATTGTTTGTCCAACAAATGTTGGTCCAGAAGATCCAAACAGTTACTATTCCGTTGCAAGAAGACTTGCTAGAGAAATTCCAAACTCTTTTCATTCAAATCAGTATGATAATTTAGCCAATAGACTAGCACACTATGAATCTACCGGCCCAGAACTATGGGAACAAACGGATGGCAAAATTACTCACCTTGTTTGCACTGCCGGAACAGGTGGTACCGTAACAGGCACCGCTAAATTCTTAAAAGAAAAAAATCCGAACATACAGATATGGGCAATTGATGTATATGGTTCATTGTTGACAAAATATTTTAGAACAGGTGAAATTGATATGAACGAGGTTCATCCATATATATCTGAAGGCTTTGGAGAAGATTTTGTTCCAGAAAACTTTGACATGTCGGTCATTGATCATTTTGAACAAGTAACCGACAAGGATGGTGCGATCATGGCAAGACGCATTGCTAAAGAAGAAGGATTACTTTGCGGATATAGCTCAGGAAGTTGTTTGCAAGGGCTCTTTCAACTCAAAGAGAAATTAAAGAAAGATGACGTAGTAGTTTGTGTCTTTCATGATCATGGCAGCCGATACATAGGAAAGATATATAATGATCAATGGATGATGGAAAGAGGATTTCTAGAAGTCAAAACATTAAAAGATATTCTTTCATCAAGAGGAAGCAAGCAAAAGTTAATTAGCGTATCGCCAAATAATACAGTTTCAGATGCCGTTGCACTCATGCGCAAATATGAAATAGAACATATCCCCGTGATGCAATCAGATGAGATCATCGGCTCAATTAGTGAAAATGGTTTATTCCAAAAACTTTTTTCAAATCCAGAAATAAAAGAATCAAGTGTGATGGATGTAATTGAAAATGCATATCCATTGGTAGATGTTCATACACCTGTTGAGAAAATTAGCGCATTAATACATAAAGAAAATGGAGCCGTTTTAGCAAAAGATGAAATGGGTGCTATACATATCGTCACCAAGTACGACATACTACAGGCGCTAGCTAAATGATATCAAAAACTGCTGTAAGTCAATACTGAAAAGCATTTCAGTAAATTGATGCATTTAAAATGATTGCATCCATCTAGTTTATAAACTGAGATTTCACGTATATATACGAATAGCTTAATTCGTAGTTCCACTCAATTCAAAGTAATTCTTGCAGACCAATAATAGGGTGGTAATGCTCTTGTATGGGTTATAGGGGCATGATATCTTTGTATCATCAACGAAGAGAAAAACAATATCCTAGAAACCAAAAACAAAATCCTAAAAACCCAAACACAACGCCTTATTCCTGAACCCGTTTTAATCCGAGACCCTTGAAAACTAATCCTACCAAATCCAACCCAACCAAAAAAACCAAACCCTAATCCAATCCAACCTACTTAAAACCAACTAAAAAGATTCGATCAAACCTATCCTAAAAAACCAAACCCTAATCCAATCCAACCTACTAAAAACCAACTAAAAAGATTCGATCCAACCCATCCTAAAAAACCAAAACCTAATCCAATCCTAAAGTAAATCCAACAATCCTAAAGCCAACATCCAAAACCATTAAACCGAAAAGTGTAACCAGATTATAACCATTTAAAAGGCTTTAGTAAAAAACCCAGTGATTTCACTGGGTTTTTTTATTAGAGTATTCCTTTTGTCGTGGGAAGTGAATCACTAAACGGATCCTTCTTCACTGCCATTCG
Source organism: Chitinophaga pinensis (assembly GCA_945872805.1). Classification (GTDB taxonomy): domain Bacteria; phylum Bacteroidota; class Bacteroidia; order Chitinophagales; family Chitinophagaceae; genus Pollutibacter. The sequence goes on from CAMCBE010000066.1 coordinate 6,066, forward strand.
AATCGCTTTAGCGAATGCCTTGAATATTGCTTCTATTTTATGATGTTCATTATCTCCTTTACAGCTGATATTTATATTGGTCTTAGATGCATCGGAAAACGATTTAAAAAAATGGTATACCATTTCTGTAGGCATATCCCCTACCTTTTCTCTAGTTAACTCTACATCCCAAACAATCCAATTTCGACCGCCAAAATCAATAAGTACTTTCGCCTCAGCATCATCCATAGGCAACGCAAAACCATAACGCTCAATACCCCTCTTATCTGTTAGCGCTAAAGCCATAGCTTCCCCTAACGCAATACCAGTATCTTCAATAGTGTGGTGCTCATCGATATGTAAATCGCCTTTGACTTTAATCGAAAGATCCATATTGCCATGTTTTGCAATCTGTTCCAACATGTGATCAAAGAAACCAAGTCCAGTACTAATATCAGCCTTGCCTTTTCCATCTATATTCAATTCAATATCAATCTTGGTTTCATTGGTATGCCTAGAATGCACCACTTTTCGAAGGCCATTCTTTAAAAAATGAAAGATCTCTTCCCAACTAGTCGTTTCCAATGAAAGGTATTTCCGAGTTTCGGGATTAAGCGTATTCACATCAACATACCCTACACCTTCATTACTATTCAGCCAAATGCAACCAGCCCCTAGATTTTTGGCTAATTCAATATCCGTAACACGATCACCAATTACAAATGAACCAGCAAGGTCATAGTTCGGATTATTTAAATATTTACCCAACATCCCTACTCCAGGTTTACGATTTGGAGAATTATCTTCCGGCATACTCGGATCGATATATACTTCATGAAAAACAATCCCCTCACCTTTAAATGTATCAACGATCAAATCATGTACAGGCTGGAAATCAGCATATGGAAAAATGGGTAATCCTAAACCATCTTGATTGGTCACCATGGCAATTTCAAAATCAAATTCTTTAACAATCTTGGAGAGATACTGAAATACCCCAGGATAAAATGTCAGTTTTGCAAAGCTATCAATCTGAAATGTTGGTGGAGCTTCATGTATGAGCGTTCCATCTCTGTCAATAAACAATACTTTTTTCATTCGTTCTGATTTCGATTTAATATGCTGATTTTAATTCTCTCTTCACTTTATATAGGACAAGTTGAAATAGCAGATAGCAAAGAGTCATTCTCCTTTTCCGTTCCAACTGTAATGCGCAAGCATTCTTCACAAAGCAATACATTGCTTCGATCTCTGGCTACAATGCCTAATGACAATAAATGATGATACATTTTTTTAGCATCACTAAACTGAACCAACAAGAAGTTCGCATCAGACGGATATACTTTTGTTACTTGATCTAATTCAAGCAAGTCAATCTCTAACTGTTTTCTCGCTTCCACTAAAAAAATAATCATGTCGTTAACCTGTCCAATTTCTTCCAACGCCTCCAAGGCTATAGTTTGAACAGGCTGACTAATATTATAAGGCGGCTTAACCTTATTCATATACCCTACAATTTCTGTTGAAGCAAACGCCATACCCAACCTCAATGCGGCCAATCCCCATGCCTTACTCAAGGTTTGCATCACGATAAGATTAGGATATTCTTTCAGGTCGGAAACAAATGAACGTTGCCTAGAAAAATTTACATATGCTTCATCAATTACTACAATGCCATCAAAATTATTCAACACCATTTCTATATCAACTCTGTTCAAACTATTGCCAGATGGATTATTCGGTGAACAAATCCAAATGATTTTAGTATTGATTTCAATAGCCTCTTCCAATGCAGGTAAGTCCAATTGAAACTCCTTCGTCAACGGAATCCGTTTCAAATCCACATTATTGATGTTTGCGGAAACTTCATACATCCCATAGGTAGGTGGACAAATTATCACTTGATCTTGGCCTGGCTCACAAAAACAACGGTAAATAATATCAATGGCTTCGTCGCTACCATGACCAATAAATATATTTTCAATTGGAACTTGTTTGATGCTTGATATTTTATCTTTCACCTTTAATTGAAAAGGATCAGGATATCGATTGTACCATTTAAGTGTCGAAGAACCTATGGAGTTTTCATTGGCATCAAGAAATATAGTGGCCTCGCCTTTAAATTCATCCCGTGCAGTTGAATAAGGCTTGAGCACCTTTATATTTTTTCTTACTATCGAATCAAGGTTAAACATATCAACTAATTCTTATTGTTTATTGATGCGAATTTTAACAGCATTTGCATGGGCATCCAATCCTTCAGCCTCTGCCATGGCAATTATTGTTTTACCAAGTTTTTTAATCCCTTCCTCTGTAATGTGTTGAAAAGTAACCTTCCTCACAAAACTATCACAGCTCACGCCGCTATATGCTCTTGCATATCCATTGGTTGGAAGGGTATGATTTGTGCCACTCGCATAATC
>CAMCBE010000067.1 GCA_945872805.1 Chitinophaga pinensis
CGCGTGGCTTTCTTAATAATGCTCTTGCTATGGATATCCGTTGTTTTTCTCCACCTGAAAGTTTCAAGCCACCTTCTCCAATAACGGTATTCAGTCCTTGATCGGCTCTATTTAATAAATTAAAGCAGGATGATTTGGACAACGCATCATTTAACTCACTGTCGGTTGCGTTGGGGTTAACAAATAATAAATTTTCTTTTATGGTTCCGGAAAACAATTGTGTGTCTTGAGTAACAAATCCAATTTGTTTTCTCAGGTCGTCGAAATTAATTTCATTTTCATCAAGACCATTATATAAAATTTTTCCTTCTTGTGGTCTATATAGTCCAACCAACAATTTCATTAGGGTTGTTTTCCCAGAGCCTGAAGGGCCAACAAAGGCAATTGTTTCACCTCGTGAAACACTAAAGTTGATATTGTCGATTGCTTTTTGCTTTGCAGTGATATGTCGAAAACCTACTTGATTGAATTGTAGGGTTTCAATATCTCCTAGAGGCACCGGATTAAGAGGGGCTTTTTCTGGTTCTTTTTCCATTAATCTATGGTAGTTCCCAATGGATGCTTCTGCTTCGCGATAGGAAAGAATAATATTTCCGATCTCCTGAAGTGGTCCAAAGATGAAGAAGGAGAAAAATTGCATCGTTACCATTTCGTGGGGTTGCATTTTATCTTTGAAAATCAACCACATCAATAGAAATAAAATTACTTGCCTCAATGTGTTCACCATTGTTCCTTGTAAAAAACTAATGCTTCTAATCCGTTTTACCTTGGTCAGTTCTAAGGTCAAAATCTTGTATGTATCTGCATTCAGCCTTTTCACCTCTTGTTGGGTTAGGCCTAAGCTTTTAACCAATTCAATATTGCGTAAGCTTTCGGTGGTGGTGCCTGCAAGGGATGTGGTTTGACTTACGATAGATTTTTGAATACTTTTTAATTTCTTACTCAATACATTGGTGATGAGAGAAAGAAATAAAATCCCACCCACGTAGGCTATGGGAACTGACCAGTGGATATATAATGATGCATAAATGAATACAAAGGTTATGCCAACTAAAATAGCAAAAAGCGCATTGAGAAAATAGTTGATAAATTTTTCAGTGTCAGTTCTAACCTTGGTTAAAATACTCAAGGTTTCTCCGCTGCGTTGATCTTCGAACTCTTGATACGGGAGTTTCATCGCGTGTTGCAATCCTTGTGTAAAAATTCGTGCACCAAATTTTTGTATCACAACGTTTGCGAAGTAGTCTTGAAAGTTTTTGGCTATTCTACTCATCATCGCAGTTCCCATCGATAAGCATAGCAATACAACAACTGCTTTTAGAAAGTCATTCCATACAGAGGGCTTACCTGCTTCTTGGAGGTTATTAGTGTCTTGAGCAAGTTTGATGATTTTACCAAAGATGATGGGGTCAATGAGAGAAAAGACGGTATTAATAGAGGCTAGTGCCATCGTAAGAATGACTAGCCATTTATATGGCTTAAGGTAGCTAATGAGGATTTTCATATAGCAAGATTACGTCAAATATTATGCCAATGTTTACACGTTGACTAATTTGACTAATTTTTTCTGAAGGTCCAGGTGATCATTTCTTTCCAAGTAACTTTTTTCCCGTACATCAAAATGCCTGTTCTGTATATCTTGCCAGCAAGCCATGTGGTTAGCATGAATCCACCAATAAGACTGAGCATCGAGGCGGCCAATTGCCAATAGGGTACTGTGCCAGGCACGCCAAATGGAATTCGACCCATCATGATGATGGGGGATGTGAATGGAATGATGCTGGTCCATACAGCCAAATTACTTCCTGGATTACTTAGCACACTATTCAATATCACAAAGGAAAAAATAATAGGCATGGTAATGGGTAGCATGAGCGCTTGTGCTTCTTGAGGGTCTTCGTTGATCACACTTCCAATGGCAGCAAATAGAGAAGCGTAAAATAGATATCCTCCAAGAAAATAAAAAAGAAAGCAGCCTATAACCATAAACCAGTTTACTCCTTCAATGAAGTCGGACTTAGCCTGTAGTATTTTCATGGCCATAGGATTGCCTGTAGCTGTATTCAGCACATCCTGACCTTGTTGCGCTTGTTGAAACTGTTGGTAGGTTTCGGCAGGAATGAACATGGATAGAGAGCTAGTGAGTACGATCATGAGTAGTATCCATAATAATAATTGAGTAAGGCCTACTCCTGCAATGCCAATGATCTTGCCTAACATTAATTCAAAGGGTTTACAGGAAGAAACAATCACTTCTGCAATGCGATTAGTTTTTTCTTCAGCAACACCGCGCATCACCATCGCACCAAAAATAAACATGGTCATGTAAATAAGAAAGCCGCTGCCAAATCCAATAGCATAAGCTATTCCTGTGTTAGCCTCTTTTGATTTCCCTTTACCATCCTCCACCATATTGGTTAGCGTCACGTTGTCTTCTGATGCATTTGAAATAGAATCCAGTGTAGTTTTATTTATTCCGCTTTCCTGAAGCATGTTGTTCTCTACGGCTTTATTAAGCTGTCTTTCAATGTATTTTGTAGCTTCAAAACCAATCTGCTTTTCAGAATGTAAGTTGCTCACTAAAGTTCCATTTACACTGGTTGTATAGAGTATAGCATCAATCTTCTTTGCTTTATAATTTAGGCTATCTACATCTTCGGCAAAAGAAAATGTCACATTTCCTGTGTCACTTTTTAAGTTGGATTGTAAAAAGCCAGGGTCATTGACAACAGCTATTGTTAGTTGTTCTTTTGAACTGGTAGCAAAGTATACTGAACCCGCAATGAATAGGATAAAAACAACGGGAATTAAGAACGTGGTAAGAATGAATCTCTTATTACTCACCCTAGTTGTATATTCTCTTTTTATAATGAGGCCGACCTTATGCATAAATTAATTTTGACGGATGTTATGGTTGAAATTGTCTTGCTTCTGGGCTACCCTGTACCAGTTTAATAAAAATATCGTTGATGCTGGGCAGGATTTCGTTAAAGGAGTGGATGCTTAATCCTTTGTGAATGAAATAGCTGATAATTTCATTGTTTGAAAAATCTGCATTTTTTCGAATCACTACACTTTTTTCTTTCGCTTTGATTAAATCGAAAAGATGAATTGCGGTATGTTCGGGTAATATTTTTTGTTCAAATTCAACTTCAAAAATATTTTCTTTAAAATCTTGTTTTATTTTTTCAACAGTACCATCAAGAATTTTTTCTCCTTTGTTCACTAAGATGATGTGGTCGCAAATCTCTTCAACTTGTTCCATGCGGTGAGTACTAAAGATGATGGTTGCGCCTTCATGGGCGAGTCTAAATATTTCATCTTTAATAAGGTTTGCATTCACTGGGTCTAATCCACTAAACGGTTCATCTAAAATGATGAGTTTGGGGTTGTGCACTACCGTGGTAACAAATTGCAGTTTCTGGCTCATCCCCTTGCTAAGGTCTTCTACTTTTTTGTTCCACCATGATTCCATTTGAAATTTGATGAACCAATTCTTGGTATTTTCCAGGGCCTCTTTTTTTGACAGGCCTTTCAATTGCGCTAAATAGAGCACTTGCTCACCTATTTTCATTTTTTTATACAAACCTCTTTCCTCAGGCATGTATCCAATCAATGGATTGTCGTGAAGCGGATCAAATTTTTTCCCATTTAATGTAATAGATCCTTCATCAGGAAAAAAGATCCCTGTGATCATGCGTAGGAGGGTTGTTTTGCCGGCACCATTTGGACCTAGTAATCCGAAGACTGACCCTTTGTTTATGGAGAAGCTTATGTTCTCCACGGCTTTTTGTCCAGAAAAATATTTCTTAAGCGATGTAACTTCTATAATAGGTTCCATAATTATGATTGCAGATGAAAAATTACGGGTAAAAGTTGTAAGGTGCTGAAAATAATGATGAATGGCGATGTTAAATAGTTAATTTATATACCACATAATTTCATTGCTACGGCCTGCCCATCCATGGCAGCACTAACAATGCCCCCTGCATAGCCTGCCCCCTCAGCGCAAGGGAATAAATTGGATATTTGTGGATGCCTCAATGTTTCTGGATCTCTAGGTATTTTAATGGGGGAAGACGTGCGGCTCTCTGGGGCAACAATAATAGCTTCTTCCGTATAATAGCCCCGCATTTTTTTCCCAAATGCTTTCAGGGCTTGCTGCAATGATTCATAAATGAAGGAGGGCAATACTTCATCTAGTTTTACTGAGTTCACGCCTCGGAGGTAGGAGTTTTCTGGGAGAGAGTTCGAATGTTTTTTATTTACGAAATCCGTCATGCGTTGAGCAGGCGCAACAAAAAATCCACCTCCAGCTTGGTAGGCTTTGCGTTCAATTGATTCTTGTAAGTCGTGCAAGCTAAATGGGTTTGGTTCATTCTTTTTGGAATGAATCTTGCCTATCTCATTATTGCTTCCCCGTTCAACTAGTTCAGCATCATTCAAATTGATCTGTACTACCATCCCAGAGTTTGCGTATGGATTATTCCGTTTTGAAGGGCTCCATCCATTAACTACCAATTCTTGTTGTGTTGTAGACGCGGTGGCTATGATGCCGCCTGGGCACATGCAAAATGAAAAAACGCCTCTGTTATGTACTTGCTCGACTAATTGATAGGAGGCTGCCGGAAGAAATTCATCTCTTGGTTGATGTGTTGGGCAATGGTATTGGATCGTATCGATTAATGATTGAGGGTGTTCGATTCTTACCCCTAATGCAAATGGCTTGGATTCAATCAAGATGTCTTTTCTATGCAGCAGCTGATAAATATCCTTTGCTGAATGGCCAGTGGCTAGGACGACTTCATCAGCGTCCCACTTGTTTCCTGTATGGCATATTAATCTAGAAATTCGCTGGTTTTTGATTTCTAAATCTGTGACGCGTTCGCTGAAGTGAACTTCTCCTCCAGAGGCAATGATTTGCTCACGCATCTGTTGAATGATTTTAGGGAGTTTATTCGTGCCTATATGAGGGTGGGCCGTGTACAGAATATTTTCATCGGCACCAAAGTGGACAAGCAATTGTAAGATTTCGATTACATTGCCTCGCTTGCTGCTTCGGGTATAGAGTTTGCCATCGCTATACGTTCCTGCCCCTCCTTCTCCAAAGCAATAGTTGCTATCCTCATTTAAAATCCCTTCTTTATTTAAGATGGCGAGGTCTCTTCTTCTGTCTCGAACATCTTTACCTCGTTCTAGTATAATTGGTTTGATGCCCCGTTCTATGAGTTTTAGGGCAGCAAAAAGTCCAGCTGGGCCGGCTCCGATGATGAGTACTTTTTTTTGAGCTTGGAGTACGTCTTGAAAATGAAATTCAGGTTTGGGTATATTGAAGAACGGTTCGTCAATGAAGGCATTGACTTTCATATTGATTAATACAGTACTTTTTCTGGCGTCTATTGATTTTTTAAGGCAGTGAAATCCGCTAACAGCGGTTGTTTTTTTGCCAAGGTGTTGTGCTATGGCCATTGTAATGGCAGCAGGGTTTGAAGCATCTTTCGGGGAAAGTTGCAAATGGATCTCTTGCTGCATAGACGTTGGATTTTGGCTTAAAAAGGCAGGTCGTCTGCAATGCCATGCTGGCTTTCAGGATCTGGTGAAAATGCTGGAGGGGCTTCAATTCCACCACCTGTTCCCATGGCAATGTTTTCAATCCTCCACGCATCTAAGTTAGTGATGTAATTGGTTTGTCCGTTTTTGTCCCACTTACTTCCTTTGATATTGAAGTGAACCTTGATGGTGTCGCCTATATTGAATCGGTCGATGATGGTTGTTCTGTCTTGGACGGACTGAAACTTTACGAAATTGGTGATGGCGCGTCCATTAATATCTTCATTTGTCTCCACCACAAATTCTCGAGTTTTGAATGTGGCACTGCGTTGGATGGTTTCAAATTTGGCAACCAATTTTCCGGTAAGATCAAATCCCATAGCTTGATGTATTTAAACGAAGGTATCAATAAATTCAGGAGTTTTAAAAAATCCTTGTATACAAAATTAGGCGGCAGTTATAGGCCTTGGGCTTGATCCGGGTAGTGTAAAATCATTGGGCAGGACTTCACTTAGGCTGACTTGTTTTAGACAATTCCTTGACATTAGCTATTTTGAACAACTAATTTTACTGAAAAACAATAAAAAGGATACACTTTTTTTCTGGCTGTGCTGACATTTTTTTGAGAAAATCTGGCTTGATTTGATGATTTTTTTAGCGAATAGTGGCCCCTAAAAATTTTCTAGAATAAAAAATTTTTTTATTTGCTAACAGACGATATATTCGCTGTCCAACTTATTTAATCGACTGGGTTTTTGGCTACATAAAAAAAATAGTTTTTTAGATAAGAATTAAAGTGAAGAGAAGGAATAATAGTATATATTTAGTGGATATTGAAGAGAGTGGGTCAGGAATTATATCATGTTCATTTTCTTTTAGGTCAACCCCAAATTATTTAAAACCAAAACAACTGCATACGTACTAATGGAGAAAGCATTTGAAAAAGTTTGGATCAATTGTTTGTCTATCATCAAAGACATTGTAGAGTGGCAACACTTTAAGACTTGGTTCGAGCCAATTCAACCCGTTGCTATAAAAGATAACGTGCTTACCATTCAAGTGCCTAGTCAATTTTTTTACGAGTACATCGAAGAGCATTACATAAATCTTCTTTCCAAAACACTAAAGCGTGAATTAGGAAAAGATGCACGGCTTGAATACCGAATCATGGTGGATAGTGGCAATGGAAAGAACAAGCCACTCACTATGGATGTTAGTGGCCAGTCGTTCAAGAGTTTCTCTAATAATGAATTGGACTTCCCGTTGGTAATTAGTAACCAGGTGAGGAATCCGTTTGTCATCCCTGGACTTAAGAAGATGCAAATCGATTCTCAATTGAATCCGATTTATACATTTGAGGCATTTGTTGAAGGTGATTGCAATAGGGTTGCTCGTCGTGCAGGTAAGACGGTAGCTGAGAAGCCAGGTGCTACTTCTTTTAATCCGTTGGTCGTTTATGGTGGAGTTGGATTGGGTAAATCACATCTGGCTCAAGCAATTGGCAATGAGGTTAAGCGATTACATCCGAATAAAGTGGTTTTATATGTGAGTTCAGAAAAATTCATTAATCAATTTCAGGATCACAGCAGGAATAATGCGATCAATGATTTTATACATTTTTATCAATTGATTGATGTATTGATCCTTGATGATGTTCAGTTTTTCAATAGGGCTGAAAAAACACAAGATGCATTCTTTGCTATATTCAATCATTTGCATCAATCCGGTAAGCAATTAATATTAAGTTCAGATAAACCACCAAAAGATTTGGAAGGGTTGCAGGAGCGTTTGCTTAGTCGATTCAGATGGGGGTTGAGTGCGGATCTTCAGGTTCCAGATTATGAGACCCGAATAGAGATTCTTGAAAAGAAGATGAAGAACAATGGACTTGATCTTCCTAAAGATGTAGTAAAATACATTGCGTACAACATTCAAAATAATGTGCGTGAGCTTGAGGGGGCGTTGATTTCATTATTGGCACAATCTTCTCTCAATAAGCGTGAGATTGATCTTGATTTGGCGAAGAAGGTGTTGAGGAATTTCATCAAAACATCCTCTAAAGAGATTACAATTGACACCATTCAGAAAATGGTATGTGAGTTTTTTGATTTGCCTTATGACAGGTTGTTGCAGAAAACCAGGAAGCGTGAGATTGTACAAGCCCGTCAAATCACTATGTATCTTTCTAAGATCTTCACTAAGAATTCTCTTAAGACCATTGGAGAACATTTTGGCGGAAGGGATCACACTACAGTTATACATTCTTGTCAGACTGTCAAGGATTTGATGGATACTGATAATTTGTTCAGGGAAAGTGTGATGGAATTGCAGCAGAAAGTGCAGTTAGCTGCGATGTAATCCATTCTTTTTCAAGTTCGGCATATAAATCTTTTGAGGTTTGGGGAGTCTTTAGTAAATTTGCCACCCTTAAAGTTGTTTTTTATACGGTGAGGTGGATGAGTGGCTGAAATCAGTAGTTTGCTAAACTGCCGTACGGGTAATTCTGTACCGCGGGTTCGAATCCCGCCCTCACCGCACAAAGCATAACTGTAAGGAAAGTTTGGGAAGTAGCGCAGTAAGATGGCGCATCCCGACTAGGTTCGGGAGGGTCGCAGCAATGCGAATCGTTCGATTTGGTTAGGTAAGATAAAGCTCGGGAAGTAGCGCAGTAAGATGGCGCATCCCGACTAGGTTCGGGAGGGTCGCAGCAATGCGAATCACTGATTTGGTTAGGTAAAATAAAGCTCGGGAAGTAGCGCAGTAAGATGGCCCATCCCGACTAGGTTCGGGAGGGTCGCAGGAATGCGAATCACTCGATTTGGATAGGTAAAATAAAGCTCGGGAAGTAGCGCAGGCCGGTAGCGCACCTGGTTTGGGACCAGGGGGTCGCAGGTTCGAATCCTGTCTTCCCGAC
>CAMCBE010000068.1 GCA_945872805.1 Chitinophaga pinensis
AGTAAACATGTTTAGCACTAAAATCCTTTTTTATAAGCAATTGTAATTTACTCAATTTGATTGACCTAGGTAAAATAGATATAAGACAAATGGCTAATCTTCATGAAATAAAAAAGCGGAGGTTTAGAACCTGCCGCTTTTAAAAAAAGTACACTCTATTTAACGGAATAAATCTTCGTCATTTTTACGGAAATAAATTTTATCCTCCATAAACTCTTGGGTAGCCAAAAGTGCTGGATTAGGCATTTTTTCGTAAGCCTTTGAAATTTCAATCTGCTCCTTATTCTCGTGAATTTCTTCAAGGCTGTCTGTATGACTTGCGAACTCTTCTAATTTATTATGAAGTTCTTCCTTTATTGAAATATTTATTTGGCTCGCACGTTTTGCGATAATAGAGATTGACTCGTAGAGATTACCCGTCTTTTGCTTAATGGCACTAAGATCTTTGGTCTCTGCTACATTGGGAACATTATTTCCTACCTGTCTGCGTAGTCTGCTCATGATTAAGTGATTTTAAATTATTCTTGCTCAAAGTTAAGTAACGTTCTGCTTCTTTCATCAATTTACTTTCCGGAAACCGATCTTGAAAATCTTCCCCTTCTACGATAACCTTTTGATAACGCTCAGCTTGCTTTTCAGGAATACTCATAGAGGCATATTTGTAGTAAGCCCTCACAGCCATCAATTTATACTCATCCCCTTTTTTGGAATCAGGATAATTATTGAGCAATGTGGTGTAGGTAAGTGCCGCGGCCCTGTATTGGCTAACGTTGTAATACAATTGAGCCGATAATGCTTCTTTGACCTCAAGTTTAGCCTGACACTTTAAAACCAGGGCTTCAGCCTCTTTTAACTTAGCTGATTCAGGATGTGTATTTATGAAAATCTGAAGCATCCCAATAGCTTTTATGGTATTACTCTGCTCGAGTTCTGCTTTGGGTGACTGTTTATAAAAACAGAAGGCCTGCATATATTCAACTTCCTCAGCACGGGCGTTATTAGAAAATACTTCTAAATATCCTTTGAAAAGGCTTTCAGCCGTAACATAATCCCTTAGGTAATATTGAGCATATGCATATCGGTAATAAAGATCATCAAACTGAGGGGTCCCTTTGAACACAGGGAATAGCTCCTCGTATAAAATTTGAGATTTTCTATAGTCATTCCCCTCATAATAGGTGTTTGCCATCTTCAACTTATATTCAAAGTCCTTGCTCTTCAACACTTTGCTGAACTTAGAGCATGATGAGAATATCACCAAAGAGGAAAGGAAAATTAGACTGTATCGTAACATAAGGGGTGCAAAAATAAGGCTTTTTATACAATTATTGAAGGTAGGTATTAGGTGTTACAGAGAGGGTTAAACAAGTCATAAAAAAAACCCTCCTGTGGAGGGTTTTTGAAAAATATGTTTAGCTCTTACTTTTTTCTAAGGTTTGGATGCGGTGCAGGTACAGCATTTGGACCTTCGACTGCCTCACCTGTTGCACTTAGGTCTACTGTATTTAAGTCACCTGAAGACTGGCCATACCTGAAGACCAAGCGATCAGAACTGATTCCTTGCTTTTGGAAAAGGAAACTGATTACTGTGTTAACACGATCCCAACTAAGCTGTTGACTTGCTTTGGAAGCCTCTGCATAGCCGGTGATGATTAATTTACAACCAGGGTTATTCTTTAATCTATCTGCGGTAGACACTAGTAAAGCCTCGGCATCTTTGCTAAGTTTCGTTGAGCCCTTTGCAAAGCTGATGCTTGGAACATTACTTAGCGTACAGGCAGGGATTGCTGAAATTAATTTACAACATGCAGGATCTGGGCATTTTCCAATACCATCAGCATCAACTGGTTGACACTCGGTAGGCGTAATAAGTTGCTTGTCTTTGTAATCAGGAACACCATCCCCATCTGTATCTTGGCTAACCCCATGAGAATCAACTGGAGCTCCAGCTGGAGTGTTAGGTTCCATATCGAATTGGTCTGTTACCCCATCACCATCATTGTCATCCAAAACAACTTTAGGGAGCTTCATTCTTTTTGGTGAATTAAGTTCACCATAAGAAAACTCAAGTGGATTCTTCCAATATAATGGTTCAACTGATTTATGCTTTTTTTGAGCAAAGGTGTCTTGAGCCGTCAAAAGGAACAGACCCACAAACAGCAAGGAAAATATTTTATTAAGCTTCATATTATTTGTGTTTATTGGGAAGGTTTATTAAAAAATGTTAATGTTCAATCCAACTGAAAGGAAATTGTAGGTATCCCAATGCGCTGTTAATCCTGCATCGCCTAATGGAGAAGCTGACCAACGTTGTCCGTCAAGTAAATCATCCTGGACAAAAGAAATTCGATCTTCTACAGCAATATTTACTTTTTTGGACAATTTGAATGCAGCACCAAAACCAACTGTGGTTGATACCCGTGCAGTCATACCAAATAGTTTAGCATCACTTAATCCATTTGATTCGCCAGCTGTTTCATATTTGCCATCTAACAGAGCCTTAACGTCTTTACGTGTTTGGCTTCTTTCTGCATAATTGCCACCACTGATTGAATTGAAATTGTATTTTTGTCCACTCGCATTCAACGCATCAACCTTGGTATCATAGAAAAGAACCCCTACACCTAATATTGAATACAAACCAATTTTTGGTTCTGCACGGTGGAATCTAATATTAGAGAAATTGAGTAAGATTTGACCACTCAAATCATTCAAAACAGTCTTGTAGTTGTAATATACCTTATCGGTGGCGGGTACAAACGCAACCATATTACCAACATAAGTTCTTTGATGTCCTTGGTATCCATTTCCAGCCCAAGCAGAATTTCTTATATAGTTATAGTTGCCTTTCCAGTCAAATCCAGTGGCTGTACCACGATAAAATTCGCCTCTTATGGATAGAAAATACCCTAATGATTTTCTAAGGTGAATGCCAAATCCTGCATTGGGGAAAGTTGACGGCACATCACCAGAAATACTTGGAGAACCTATTTTAAGGCCTAATTCCCACTGACTCCTTGGCTTTGCGGGGAAATTGTATTGGTTGTTCAAGAATTCGCTGTGTTGTGCCATTCTTGAAGATGGAATTAATGAAGAATCTTTCCAGTCTGTACCACCTTTTGCAGACATTTGAGCCTCAGAGGTTAGAAATAGAGCGGAAAGCCCTAGGATCATCGAAAAAATTTTAGTTGACATAATTGTAAATATTTAGTTAGATACACGCAACATAATAGACGTGTAAGTTTTACAAAACTATGCTTAATGTTTTAAAAATCAAACAAATACTAGCTTTTTTTACTCTAAAAATAATAATTTAAGTACCATCAATGAGCTAAATGAATGTTCACCCGCAGATTTAAATTTCAATAAGGCAAAAGGTAAGCATTGAACGATTCCGAGTGTCAAATTATACTTAAGTTCGCAGTCAACTCATGACAGCCAATACTCAAATTATACATCAGGAGATCAAGCAGTTTGAAAAACTTTTCAAAGATGCAGTAAAGAGTGACGTGCCCTTATTGGATAGAATTCTTAAGTACATCGTTAAAACGAAGGGGAAACAGCTAAGGCCAATGTTTGTCTTACTTTCTGCTAAGCTTTGCGGACAAATTACAGACGTTTCATATAGAGCAGCATCCTTGGTTGAATTACTTCACACGGCAACACTCGTTCATGATGATGTTGTAGATGAAGCTTCTCATAGGCGAGGCGTTTTTTCAGTCTATGCCCTATGGAAAAATAAAGCTTCTGTGCTGGTAGGCGACTACCTTCTTGCAAAGGGTTTATTGCTGTCGTTAGAGAACAAGGATTTTAAAATACTTGAAATACTGGCAGACGCAGTAAAAAAAATGAGTGAAGGCGAGTTGCTCCAATTGGAAAAATCAAGGCTTCTGAATATAAAAGAAGAAGACTATTTTAAAATTATACGCAACAAAACAGCATCCCTACTAGCCTCTGCTTGTTCAGCAGGCGCATTTTCGTCATCAGGAGATCTGGAAATCACAGAAAAACTAAGGCTATTTGGAGAGTATACTGGCATTGCATTCCAAATAAAAGATGACTTATTTGATTATGGCACAGACGACATTGGAAAACCCACCGGCAACGACATCAAAGAAAAAAAGATGACACTACCGCTGATTTTTACACTTCAACAAATTTCTAAAAGTCGTCGAAGTGAAATAATTTATATCATAAAGAACAAAAATAAAACAAGAAAAGATATAGATTTTGTTATTGAGCAAGTCAAGTTAGCAGGAGGTATTCAATATGCAGAAACGATGATGGAGTCCTATAAAAAAAAGGCTATCGATTTAATCCTTGAATTCCCTAATTCTGAAGTAAGGACTACACTCATTGAAATGGTAAAGTATACAACTGAAAGAAAAAAATAACATGCCTGTCAAAGAGAAAAAATGGAATTTCATATCTCAACAGGAGGACCCTGCAATTGCCCTACAAGAGGCACTAAAAATAAATAGAACACTTTGCAATATTCTAACTCAACGAAGTATCCTGTCGTTTGAAGAAGCAAAATCTTATTTCAGGCCTTCCCTCGAAAACATGCATTCCCCATGGCTAATGAAGGATATGGAGATTGCAGTTGCTCGTATATTAACTGCTATTGCAGAGAATGAAAAAATTATAATTTATGGCGACTACGATGTCGACGGAACCACATCAGTTGCGATCGTGTTTGACTTTCTGTGCAAAATATATGACAGCAACTATCTTGAATATTACATACCAAACCGATATAAAGAAGGTTATGGTTTATCTAAAGCAGGAGTCGATTACGCAGTAGAAAACAAATTCACACTTTTAATTGCACTTGATTGTGGTATAAAATCAAATGAATTAATTGAAGAAGCGAAAAGCAGAGGAGTAGAGACTATTATTTGTGATCACCATATTCCAGGAAAATCACTCCCCCCGGCAGTAGCTATTCTAAATGCGAAACAACCTGATTGCCCCTATCCATATAAAGAATTATGTGGATGTGGAGTCGGATTCAAACTCATCCATGCCATCTCACATAAACTTGGCATGCCAGATACTGCTTATCTCCCTTACTTAGAATTAGTAGCAACAGCAATCGCTGCCGACATTGTGCCTATGACTGGCGAAAATAGACTACTCACATTTCATGGATTAAAACAAGTGAATTCAAATCCATCCATAGGTATAAAAGCACTTATAGAATTGAGTGGCTTAATAGGCAATGTAAATATCACCAACCTCGGCTACATGATTGGGCCACGCATAAATGCTGCAGGAAGAATGGACGATGCAAAAAAAGCGGTTTCATTATTTATTGAAACAGATAAAACCAAAGCTTTACATATAGCATCGCTATTGCAAATTGATAATAAATCGCGTAAAGAAACCGATACCCTTATTACGGAGGAGGCCATCACGATGATTGAAGAAAACCCAGCGGAGCAGCATAAAAAATCAACCGTAGTATACTCCCCTTCTTGGCATAAAGGAGTTATTGGAATTGTAGCTAGCAGACTGCTTGACAGATTCTACAAGCCTACTATAGTTTTCACAAAAAGCGGTGATGTGATTGCAGGCAGTGTAAGAAGCATTCCGGGTTTCAATATTCATGAGGGCCTTGAAGAATGTAAAGATCTCTTAATTGGATTTGGTGGCCATTACTTTGCTGCAGGCATGACCATGGCCCCCGAAAACATTGAACTTTTTAAAAAGAAATTTGACGAGGTTGCCTCCTCAAAATTAACACCCACCGATTTTATTCCTGTCATAAATATAGATGCGGAAGTAACACTCGGAGAACTTACACCTAGTTTTTTTAGCATTCAAGAACAGATGGAACCATTTGGACCAGAAAATTTAAAACCGATTTTTTGCGTTCGAAATGTAAAGAACATCGGATGTAAAATCGTAAAAGAACATCATGTGCGATTTGTTGTAGAACAGGATGGAATAATCTTCAATGGTATCGGATTTAACCTTGCCGAAAAATACATCACGATCCCCCAAGAAGATACACTTGACTTGGTTTTCACGTTAGACGAAAACACATACAATCAACAAACCTCCCTCCAACTAAAAGTAATTGACGTAGTATCTAGCCACACAAAAAAATAAGGCCCTTGTATTTGACATGGACCTTATTTATAAAATTTAATAATTAGCTTTTATTGTGCTTGAGCACCCGAACTTAGTAGCTCTATACTACGTTGTATGAATTCAGTGAGGTAAGTCCCCTTTAGCATACCTTGGGACAGCAAAGCAAGATCTGCTAAATTTCGTGTTTGTTTCTGCTGGGATACCGTATCCTTACTTTTTAAAATAGCATCATAAATTGGATGATTGCCATTAACCGTAAGCAATACCTCGTCTGGCATGCTTGCATAAAAGCTACCCATCGGCCCACTCGAAGCAGCCATATCCTTCATCCTTCTCATGAACTCAGGCCTTGTTGCTACCACGGGCTGTACATCCGTACTTAACCCCTTAATCTCCACGGTTAATGTCAACTCTGGTATCTTAAAATCGAAAAGCTTCTTCAAGGTTTCTTCTTCTTTAGAAGAAAGAACAGACTTGCTATCCTCTTGTTTATCGACTAAATTATCAGCAATATCAGAGTCGACCCGCGTAAACTGAACATTCTCCCATTTTGACTCAATCTGACTTATAAAAGAGGCATCAACTAGAGTATCCATTTTTACAACTTTATACCCCTTAGATTCGGCACCTTTCACAAATGCATCTTGCTGGATTGGATCTGTTGTGTATAATACAACCAACTTATCCTCTTTGTTTTTTTGGAGTGCCTCTGTAGCCAACTTATATTCGTCAATTGTATAAAAAGTTTGAGAAGATGCGTCTTGCATTAGATGAAACTTATCGGCTTTCTCCCTAAATTTCTCATCTGTAATCATGCCATATTTAACAAACAATCCTAAACTATCCCACTTCTCTTCAAACTCTTTTCTATCATTTCTGAAAATCTCATCTAACTTATCAGCCACTTTTTTGGTGATATGGCTATTGATCTTTTTAACATTAGGATCTCCTTGTAAGTAGCTTCTGCTGACATTTAATGGGATATCAGGAGAATCAATAACCCCCTGTAATAACATTAAAAATTCAGGAACAATATCCTTTACTTCATCCGTAACAAAAACTTGATTGCTGTATAATTGAATCTTGTCTTTTTGAATTTCGTATGACTGTTTAATCTTTGGAAAGTATAAAATACCGGTCAGCGTGAAAGGATAATCAACATTAAGATGAATCCAAAACAGTGGCGTCTCATTATAAGGATATAATAATTTGTAAAATTCTTCATAATCCTTTGGGGTCAATTCTGCCGGTTTTTTTACCCATGCAGGAGATGTAGTATTAATCTGCTTGTCTTCAAAAAAGATAGGAACTGGTAAAAACTTACAAAATTTCTCTAGGATATTTTTGATACGAAATGCATCCAAAAACTCTTCACTTTCACTATTGATGTGAAGCGTAATTGACGTACCTCGTTCATTTTTTTCTTTTGGTTGTAGCGTATATTCAGGACTTCCGTCGCACTCCCAGATTACCGCTTCACTTTCCGCTTTGTACGATAGGGTATGCAAGTCTACCTTTTCACTCACCATAAATCCACTGTAAAAACCGAGTCCGAAATGCCCTATTATATTGGCTTCGTTTTGACCCTTGTATTTTTCCAAAAACTCCTCAGCACTTGAAAAAGCGACTTGATTGATGTATTTGTCTACTTCGTCTCCCGTCATACCAATTCCTTTGTCAGAAATAGTTAGCGTTTTAGCCTCTTTATCCAAAACAATGTCAATTCGCAACTCCCCTAATTCCCCGGTTGCTTCACCGGTGGATGCATATGTTTTCAATTTTTGGGTAGCATCTACGGCATTAGCGATCAATTCTCTAAGAAAAATATCATGCTCACTGTATAAGAATTTCTTAATAATAGGGAAAATGTTCTCCGTTTGAACACGGATTTGGCCTTTTTGCATAAGAATGATTTTCGATAGGAGGTCAAAATGGATGCCATAAGTGATGCGCTGACAGGATGACACAGCTAAAAAGAAAGAATTTCATCATTAAATTAGAAAAAAAGAATATTTCTTGGCCTCAAATAGCCTAAAATACTTACCTTCGCACCCCATTATCAAATCAAAAAAAATACAGGGTTTATGCAAAATTATGAATTGATGGTGATTTTTACCCCTGTTCTGAGTGAAGAGGATTTTAAAGCAGCTCAGAAGAAATTTGTCGATCTCATCAAATCTAATTCTGGTGAAATTGTACACAGCAACCCCTGGGGGTTGAAATCACTGGCCTACCCCATCCAGAAGAAGACTACGGGAATCTACTGGGTTATGGAATATGTAGCGCCATCCGACATGAATGAAAAGCTGAAGATTCAGCT
>CAMCBE010000069.1 GCA_945872805.1 Chitinophaga pinensis
ATAAACTCCATCTATTTGGTTAAAGGTGGCGGCAAAAAAAGTGTTGATGGCCACAAATGAACCCCATCCAAGGCCCTGAAAAAGCCAATATTGTGGTATTTTTTTAATGCTACTCTTCATATCAAATCAAAGCTAAATAATGCATGAAAAAAAGTCAAGTATACTTTATCAAAGGTAAATCAGTAATTCTATTGGTATGCGAACAAAGAAAATACTGATAATTAGGCGTACTTGATCATAAATCGCCAAAAAGCATGACTTAATTTATACATTTTCATAGTTGTTAATATTCCTTGTTCCCCGAGTTTTCTTTGATACCTCGACGTAATTTTATTTATCTTTAATAACGAAAACTGTTCAGCATAAACAAAATTGGCAACGAGTTGTTTCTATACCAATAGACTAAAGTTAAACCTGAAAATCACCGGATGAAAATCGAACCAGGAGCATTGCTAAAACACATAGATTCCCCAGATGACTTAAAAAAGCTTGGGAAAGAAGAGCTATATAAAGTATGCGACGAACTTCGCCAATACATCATTGACGTTGTGAGTGTACATGGCGGGCATTTTGCCGCCAGCTTAGGTGTAGTTGAACTTAGTGTTGCCCTCCATTACGTCTACAACACACCTTACGATCAACTGGTATGGGACGTTGGACATCAAGCTTATGGCCATAAAATACTTACAGGAAGAAGGGACAACTTCCATACCAACAGAAAATATGGTGGTTTAAGCGGCTTCCCTAAACGAAGTGAAAGCGAATATGACACTTTTGGTGTAGGTCATTCTTCTACTTCTATATCTGCTGCATTAGGTATGTCTATTGCCGCTCAACACAAAGGGGAGCTCGACAGAAAATCCGTTGCGGTTATTGGCGATGGCGCCATGACAGCTGGCATGGTGTTTGAAGCCATGAATCATGCCGGAGTTACCGATTCAGATATGTTGATTATTCTGAACGATAATTGCATGAGCATAGACCCAAACGTTGGTGCCTTAACAGAATACCTTACCGATATTTCAACTTCTCATACATACAACAAATTGAAAGGTGAAATATGGAAAAGCTTGGGGAAGCTCCCTAGAGGAGGAAATTTCACTAGAAAGGTTGCTAGCAGGCTCGAACAGAGCATAAAAGGATTTATAAATAAGCGCAGCAACTTGTTTGAATCGATGAAGATTCGCTATTTCGGGCCAATTGACGGACACAACATTACCAAACTAGTTGATACACTCAACGATTTACGGGATATCCCAGGACCTAAATTATTGCATATCATCACCACAAAAGGAAAAGGATATGCACTTGCTGAAAAAGACCAAACAACTTGGCATGCACCAGGGCTTTTTGATAAAGTAACTGGGGAGATTTACAAGAAAACATTTGACGTTCCTCAGCCACCCAAATACCAAGATGTATTTGGCAAAACCATTATAGAACTAGCTGAAAAAAATGATAAGATTTTTGGGATAACCCCAGCAATGCCTTCTGGATCATCACTCAAATACATGATGGATGTGATGCCAAAAAGAGCACTTGATGTTGGCATATGTGAGCAACATGCTGTTACACTTAGCGCTGGAATGGCTACACAAGGACTTAAAGTATTCTGCAATATCTACTCTTCATTCATGCAACGCGCCTACGATCAAGTTGTCCATGACGTAGCCATACAAAGCCTTCCTGTTGTTTTCTGTCTTGATCGAGCCGGACTTGTTGGCGATGATGGACCTACACATCATGGGGTGTATGATATTGCCTACATGCGATGCATTCCAAATATGATTGTGAGCTCACCAATGAATGAAGCTGAGTTAAGAAACCTCATGTATACAGCTCAGCTAGATACGATAAAACAACCATTCGTGATCCGCTATCCAAGGGGTGAAGGAATGATGCCAGAGTGGAAGACAGCAATGCAGGAGATTGAAATAGGAAAGGGTAGAAAATTAAAAGAAGGCACCGATATTGCTATTTTAACATTTGGCCATCCAGGTAATTTTGCTGCCGCAGCTATACGAAACCTTAAAGCAGAGGGTGTAAATCCAGGACATTATGATCTTCGATTTGCAAAGCCACTTGACCATGAATTACTACACGAAGTATTCAAGTCGTATAAAAAAATCATTACTGTAGAGGATGGAACTATTGTTGGCGGCATTGGCTCAGCAGTACTAGAATTCATGGCTGAGCATGGATATCAAGCCGAAGTAAAAATCCTTGGTATCCCAGATAGAATTGTTGAACATGGCTCTCAGAAACAATTACACCATGAGTGTCATTACGATGCCGATGCCATTGCAGAATCTATTCGTGAAATGATGAAGGAGAGCTTGCGGGTTACGCAATGATTTCCATAGGCAAATCCTCAGGCCTATTTTCATTAAACTCTATGATGAAATTATTCTTTCCTTCACCGACGATGATGGCGAGATAATTTTGCTGAATAAGCTCTAGTATAGTTAGAAAGAAAAAGATAGCATGAAGCCTATCTTGGCATACATCAAATAATTTTTCGAAAGACATCGTTTTCTCTTCACTACTCATTTTCAACACATACTCCCTACTATCTTCCATAGTGTAGTTATAGCGATATACAACGTGCTGTGGTTTATTTTGACGGTCGTGTAAACGTTGCATGACTTTTTCAAACACTTTCATGAGTTTGAATAAGGACACCGATTGAATCTCTGTTCCCTCAGATGCTTCTTCACCTACCACCTGAAGATCGTTATTTAAATTGCCACGCTTAACCATGAACATCCGCTCTTGCTCTAGATCAGACAACAACTTCGACGCTTCCTTAAATTTCTTGTACTCCAGAATTTTATCTATCAATTCTTTTCGAGGATCGATTTCATTACCCTGCTCATCCAGCTCTTTTCTCGGAAGCAGCATCTTCGCTTTAATCCGCATAAGGGTTGAAATGAATAAAATAAATTCACTACTCAACTCGATGTTATCATCTTCTGATAATCGAATAAAATGAAGGAAATCATCAATGATATTCTTAATCGGAATATTATAGATATCAAGCTCATCCCGTTCTATAAAAAAGAGGAGAAGATCAAAAGGACCTTCGAATTGAGGCAATTTTATTTGATAAGAAACCGTATTCACGTGTAATCTATTAGTGTGCTGTAAGGCGACAAATATATGGAATCAATGGAAAAACTGAGGTGTAGGATGCAGATAATTATTGACAAATCCGCTAACTTATCAAGAACTCACACGATTATAGACAAAAAAAGAAAAGTAATCCGGTTATCAAGTAATTAGACGAATTTCTTGTCCTAAACACTCATGATTTCCTTTTCTTTAGACGCAAGGTGCTTATCTACCAACGCAATGAATTTGTTCGTTATGTCTTGCACTTCAGCTTCTGCATCAGTTGCCGTATCCTCACTTAATCCATTTTTTTGCATCTTTTTTATCCCTTCAATAGCATCTCTACGAATATTTCTGATGGCTACTTTTGACTGTTCCCCCTCTCCTTGAACACGCTTAACAATTTCCCTTCTTCGCTCTTCTGTTAAAGGTGGAAGAAATATACGGATAATGCTACCATCATTTTGAGGAGTAACACCAATATTGGCTGCAATAATCGATCGTTCTATAGGCTGCAACATATTCTTCTCCCAAGGCTGTATCGTTAATGTCCTGGCATCCACCACGGAAATATTTGCTACCTGAGCAATAGCAGTTGGTGAGCCATAATAATCTACTACAAGTCCGTCAAACATTTGCGGATTGGCACGACCAGCCCTAAGTTTCACAAGCTCTGCTTCAAGATGTGAAATGGCTTTGGTCATAGATTCTGATGCTATACTGATAGATAATGCTAATTCTTCAGACATAATTGAGTTCTTTGCTAAGCAAAGCTAATAAATCAAAAGAAAAGGGGTAGAAAAAATTTAACGATATCAAAAATTGGACTTAACCTCCACAATCTCCCCTTCGGAGGTTACTACTTTAGATGAAGTTAATAATTTCAATTCGCCAATTCCGCCCTTCCAGTCTGCAATAGAAGTATCCTGTTTAGGATCCTTAAGGGTGAACATGATGACTAATAGCGTCAAAAACATAAATAGAAAAATAATGTTAATTCCAAGTGGTTGGGCAATTAAAGTCAAAAGGCAAACAGCTATTGTGAACAAAGAAAGCACAATTGAAATTTTCATATGACTATACCCTCTTCTAAGTAGAATATGATGTATATGATTTTTATCGGATTCAAAGGGAGACTTTGCATAATAAATACGCAACAATGAAACTCTAAATGTATCCATCAATGGAACAAATAAAATAGCAAAACCCAAAGCCGGTGCTGCATTCAAATGGAGTTGAGATGTAGTTGAAGATTCTATATCAATAAAATGTATTACAAGAATAGCAGTAACTAGGCCCACCAACAAGGAACCTGTATCACCCATAAAAATTTTTGCAGGTGCAAAATTGAAGATTAAAAAGCCCGCCAAAGCTGATGCTAATGAAAAAGACAATGTCGCAAAAATTAAATCATTTTCGAACATAAAAAGCACACCAAATGAAACTGAAGAAATTAGACCGAGCATTCCAGCCAATCCATCTACCCCATCTATCAAATTAATCGCATTGATAATGACCAACATAGTTAAAAAAGTGAAAGCAATGCACAATACAGGGTGCAACTGATGGATGCCTAAAAATCCATGAAATGAGTTAATCATAAACCCTCCCTTAAAAATTAAAATGAGTACTGCAATCGCTTGTCCCATGAATTTTTTCGTAGGGGATAAGAGCATGATATCGTCTTTAACTCCTAGAAAAAAAACAATGATGGATGAAGCTATAAAATACTGAATCCAAGGTGCAGATGAGAATGGCAATAAAGAGGCTAAGGAAAATATAAATGCAATAAAAATACCAACACCCCCCAAACTAGGAATAGGCACAAGGTGTATTTTTCGAGAACTCGGTAAATCAAATAAGTTTTTAGCCCTAGAAACTTTAATGATTACTGGAATAGATACGAAAGCCAACATGAAAGATAGAAGAGAAATCAAAAGGATTAAATCGATTTGCATGATGGGGGAAATCAGAATATATTATTGGACTTACTATTAAATTTCTCTAACGAGAATATTAAAATAAAATACTAAACGTTGTAAATTCAATTTTGTTGTTCGGACAAAAAATTAAGTAATAATACTTAATATACTTACGTATCGAGGTATACAAAATGAAACCAATTAAGCTTGGTTTCATTTTAGTAGCTTATACTGTCTAATATCAAAAATGTTAATCAAATACATTGAAATCTGTCCGATGAAAACCCACCGATATAAAATCAATTCGAAGGAATAATTACCTATTTACCCCAGATTCATTTAAATTATGGTCTAAGAATTCGATAAATCAAGTAAATTTGTTTTAAAGCTAATAAGGATGAATTCACTTTCAAATACAGCACAGCAAATAAGGAGAGATATCGTAAGAATGGTACATGGTGTACAAAGCGGACATCCTGGAGGATCTCTAGGTTGTACAGATTTTTTAACCGCCCTATATTTTAAGGTTATGAAACATAACCCTGCATTCAATATGGATGCTCTACAAGAAGACGTTTTTATACTTTCAAATGGTCATATATCTCCTGTATTTTATTCATGTCTCGCACGCTCCGGCTACTTTCCAGTGAGTGAACTTGATTCCTTCCGTAAATTAGGCACTAGGCTACAAGGCCACCCAACCACGCACGAACATCTGCCAGGCGTTAGAATTGCTTCAGGATCACTCGGACAAGGCCTCAGTGTTGCCATTGGTGCAGCACTAAGCAAAAAACTCAACCAAGACAATCATCTTGTATACTCCCTTCATGGAGATGGAGAACTCCAAGAGGGGCAAATATGGGAAGCAGTGATGTTTGCTGCACACAACAAAGTCGATAATTTAATTGCGACAATTGACTGGAATGGTCAACAAATTGACGGTCCTACAGAAAAAGTATTAAGCCTTGGAAATATAAAAGAAAAATTTGATGTCTTTGGTTGGACTACCATTGATATGCAAGGTAATGACATGGATGATGTTGTGGCAAAATTAGAACTTGCCAAAAGCCTTACCGGACAAGGAAAACCAATTGCTATCATGATGCATACGCTTATGGGCAAAGGAGTTGATTTCATGGAAAACGATCACGGTTGGCACGGAATTGCTCCAAATGATGATCAATTAGCGAAGGCCTTGGGCCAATTAAAAGAAACGATAGGCGACTATTAATCTCAGCTATGCAATTCGATGATTCCTTGTTTCGCTGCGCGCGCTGCAGGAAACCAAGATGCAGTTATACCGATTAGAAACACAGTACTTACTACGGCAATAAAATCTGTGGTGACTAGTTTCACTGGATAATAATCTATGAGGAATGAAGCGCCCTGCAATGGAACTAACTTATAAGTTACTTGTAGGTAATATATAAGTAGTGATAAAACTATACCGCTAGCTGTCCCAATAAAAGCCAATAGTACACCTTCCGCTAAAAATATTTTTCGAATAACGCCACTATCTGCCCCCATCGCTTGTAAGATTTGAATATCCTTTTTCTTTTCAAGAACTAGCATACTCAGTGCACCAATCATATTGAATGCAGCCACAATTAGTATGAGCGAAAAAATACCATAAATAGCAAACTTCTCTAATCGTATTGTAGCGTATAAAGTCTTGTTCTGTTCATAACGATCTTCAATAAGATAGCCAGCACCCAAGACATCCGCAATACTCTTTTTTATTTCAGCTACCTTATTATAATTGGCAACACTCAATTCTACATAACTATATTCATCCTTTGAGTAATTTAAATAGGATTTCATAAACCCCAAATCTGTAAACACGAATTTATTATCGAACTCACTCTGTATCGCAAAACTTCCCCTTGGATAAGCTGATGCCACACTCAACGCTTCTAATGGATTCGTAGGAAGTGAAGTTCCTTTTTTAGGTAAATAAACTGAGATTGGAAATAAAGACCTATCAGATACTATTCCCAAGGCCTGCTCCACACCGACACCCAATACTAATCCCGGTTTCTCTGACGTTCCTGTATTAAAATTCCCTCTATATAGTTGCCCAGACACTCCAGACACCGCAACATATTGACTGTCTACTCCTTTGAGATTAACAATTGTCTGAAGCGACTCATTTTGCAGCAATGCTTTTTCTTCAATCCCCAATGAAACAGCCTGAACTCCGGATTTATTTCTAATCAGATGAAATTGAGCCTCACTCAAAACCAACACTTTCCCTTTAGCTGGCCTGATTTTTATATCGGCATAGTAAGATGAGTAAAGAGACTTAACTAACGATTCAAACCCATTGAATGCACTCAAAATAATAATCAAAGAAGCAGTGCCCACAATGATTGCACTAACACTTACCCAAGAAATAATATTGATGGCATTAGTGGATTTTTTTGCTTTAAAATACCGCCAAGAAAATGTTGAAATCTGAGAAAAGTTCATCTATTTTTTTTCTTCGTTTATTTTCTTAAAGAGCTCCTCCATTTTGAACACATAATCTAATGTATCGTCTAAATAAAATTTCAAAACAGGAATACGCCTTAGTTGCTGTTTCACACGAAGTCCTAACAATCGCTTGATCTCTCCTGTACGATCTTCAATTCGTCCAATCAATGCAGTGGCATCTTTAACTTGAAATAGACTTAAGTATATTCTCGCCTCGAGTAGATCTGGAGTAATCTTAACTTTAGAGATAGACACCATGCCTCCATCTACCATATTTAGTCCCATACGCAAAAAGATATCATTCATCTCCTCGAGAATAACACCGGCCACCTGTTTCTGTCTTTTACTTTCTTCCATAATGATTGGGGTTGATGGATGTAAAATTAGTTACTTTTGAAGCTAATTAATAAAAAACAGGGTTCTGTTCCGAAATGAAAAGTTTGCATATTATTTTTTCATACATAAAGAAGTATCCAAAGCTTGTTTTGGGGTACTTTAGTCTAAACATCCTTTCGGCTATTTTTTCGCTGATTTCCCTGGCTATGCTAACGCCTTTCCTAACCTTAATATTTGGACTTCAAGACCAAGGCGGCTTCAAAAAGTCGAGCTTCAATTTAGGTGTGTTAACCAATACACTGTATGCTTCGTTAGAAGAAATGACGCTAACTTCAGAAGGAAAAATCAAGGCACTTGCCATTATTTGCAGTATAGTTGTCATGGCCATCGTTTTAAAAAACATCTTTCTATACTGCTCATTGTATGTATTAACGCCAATTCGAAATAATATCATCAATGATATGAGAACAGATATGTTCAGTAAAATACTTCAACTACCTGTTGGCTTTTTTAACGATCAGCGCAAGG
>CAMCBE010000070.1 GCA_945872805.1 Chitinophaga pinensis
ATATGACTTCATCGACTCCAAAGGGAAGCACATTAAGGGCTTGATTCAAAATACAGTGAATCAAGTTGGTGATTGAAATCTTCAATGAAACATAGCTAAACGATAGTTAGCTATGTTTATTATTTTATATGTTCTGATATAAAATTCTCAGAGAAAGTTTTTATTTCATCTCGAACTCTTGCGAATGCATTTTTAATTTCTTCTTCAGTGCCAACTGCTTTAGCGGGATCTGAAAAATTATGATGAAATTGTAATGCGTGACTTGGAAAGTAAGGGCATCTCTCTTTTGCATTATCGCAAACAGTTATTATAAAGTCAAAGTCAATATTCGTGTATTCTAATACATTGTTTGATGTATGGTGAGATATATCTATACCATCTTCTAGCATAGTTTGAACAGCTTTTGGATTTACACCATGCGTTTCAACTCCAGCACTGTATATTAATGCTTTATCTTTTGCAAAATGTGCTAAATATCCGTGTGCAATTTGACTTCTGCAGCTGTTTCCTGTACACAATACTAATATTTTTTTCATATACTTTTTTTTAATGTAGAATTTAGCAGCATCCTGAACCCGGTGCGCATTTTTGTTCTGTGATTGGTTTTTCCGCGTAAACTGTTATGCTAAAAATACCCGTTGAGCCCATTTTCAATGACATGATTTCTTCAGGGCTTAAGTAATTTTTTAAAATATCATCAGGAATAGTGATTACTTTTTCTTTTTGTATGTTGATGTTTTCAAATCCATTTGACTGAATCAATTCTAGATAAACCTCTTTTTGTATAGCACCCGAAACACAACCCGCATACATCTCAGCATCTTTTCTTAATCTAGCGGGTAGTGCACCTAGTAATACAACATCACTTATGCTGAAATGACCACCTGGTTTTAGGACTCTATATATTTCTTTTATAACTGCGTCTTTGTTCGGGACTAAATTTAACACACAATTGCTGACGATTACATCTGCAGCATTTGACGTAATAGGCATGTTTTCAATATCACCTTGTCTAAATTCAACATTATTAAATCCCCTTGTTTCTGCATTTTGTCTTGCCTTGTCGATCATAGCAGGAGTAAAATCAATACCAATGACTTTGCCTGTATCACCAGTTTCATGTCTAGCTATGAAACAATCATTTCCTGCACCGCTACCCAAGTCGACTACTACATCTCCTTTTTTTATTCTTGCATACTCTGTTGGTAAGCCGCACCCTAGTCCAAGATCTGCATCGGTATTGTAACCTTTGAGGGTTGAATAGTCATCGGACATGATATTATATACTTCTGTCGAACATCCTCCGGCTCCACAGCAAGATGACATATTTGTTTCCTTATCTTGTAATGCAATTTCGCTGTATTTTTTTCTTACTATTTCTTTTAATTGTTCTTCGGTTGGCATAAAATTGATTTAATCTATTAGCTAATTTAATTTATAGGTCAGCAGCATTCTGATTTTAGTGACTGGAATTTTTCAAAAAAAAGTGATAGTTGACTCTTTGCTTTATTCCATTCTTTTTGATCAATACAGTAGCATACAGAAGTGCCCTCAATATCTCCCTTGATTAGTCCTGCTGATTTCAATTCCTTAAGGTGTTGTGAAACAGTACTTTGAGACAGTGGTAGTTCGTTGACTACATCCCCGCATATACAACTCTGTTTTTTAATTAATAGGTTAAGTATCGCAATCCGTGCAGGATGCGAGAGTGCCTTGGCATATTTAGCGATTGAAATCTCCTGTAATTTATATTCCTCTGTTTTACTTGCTCCCATATTAATCGCAATATTACGATATTTAAATTTAATATTATTACACTCAATAAGTTAAAATCTATTTCTGAACATATTTTAACAAGTATATATTTTTCAAGCCATTCGATATTGTATTGAGCAGAATATCATGTTATTTCAATTACATAAAATGAGTTATTTTTGATTTTTAGCATTGAATTGCAATTTGCCTACATGAACTATTTTATTTATAATCCTGTTTCCGGAAATCATACTTCGAGAAAAAAGAAGAAGCTCTTGGATCTAATTGCATTATTCCCAGATAATAT
Organism: Chitinophaga pinensis; assembly: GCA_945872805.1. Taxonomy (GTDB): domain Bacteria; phylum Bacteroidota; class Bacteroidia; order Chitinophagales; family Chitinophagaceae; genus Pollutibacter. Next base: position 2,063 of record CAMCBE010000070.1, read on the forward strand.
TGTTTTTGAGACAACGCAACAAGGCGACGAAATAGCATTAACTAAAAAAGCTATCGAACTCGGTGCTGAAAGGGTAATTGCTGTAGGGGGTGATGGAACTATTAATAAAGTGGCCTCCGTTTTAGTAGGTACTGATATTTCGTTAGGGATTATTCCAATTGGCTCAGGAAACGGCCTAGCTCGCCACCTAAATATCTCAATGCAGTTTAGTAAAGCATTATCAACTGTTATGAATGGCTCCCATATTTCTATGGATGCCTGTTACTTAAATGATCAAGTATTTTTTTGTACAGCCGGACTTGGATTTGATGCCCTCGTAGCGAATGCGTTTGATAAACGAAAAAAGAGAGGTTTATTTAACTATGTTATTGCAGTATTGGTCTCATTATTTCGTTTTAAACCAATACAAGTACGTATTAATGATGGCTCTTTTGAAAAATTACTTTTGTTGACCATTTCAAATGCAAATCAGTACGGAAATAACGCCTATATTTCTCCCAATGCTGATGTACAAGATGGTAGGTTTGAAATCATAAAAATTAAGCCGGTACATTCAATAAAACTAATTACTGTCGTATTGAGGCTATTTCTAAAGAATATCAACAATTCATCATATGTAGAAATAATCAACACAGATCATGCCAAGATTCAATATGGAATAAATCAATTTCTTCATGCTGATGGGGAGAGTTTAGTTACTAAAAATGAGATGCTTAGTATTTCAGTGCGAGCAAATTCATTGAAAGTCATCGTTTAGCGTTTTCATCTGCTGATAAGTAATATTCACATTTCAAATAGGCTTAGGTTATTTTAAATCGAATGGAGTGTCAATAATTTCTACCTTTATTATGAAATATGAAAAAAGTTAAACATAATATTTACTCAGCACTTTTTTTACACGTTTTATTGGCGTTCTTATTGCTCCATCTTTCGCGCTACGTTTTTTATATACTGAATGCCTCTCATTTTTCTAATCTGAATTTTCATGATTGGATTAATATAATCAAAGGAGGAATTAAATTTGACGTTGCTGCGGTTCTGTATACCAATTTAATTTATATTTTACTGCAGATTATTCCGACTAAATTCAGGTATACTAAATCATATAGAAAATCATCTCGAATTGTTTATTTAGTATTCAATGGACTAATGTTAGCTTTTAGCGCTATTGACATGATTTATTTTGGGTTTACACTTCGGCGCTCAACTTGGATGATATTTTCAGAATTCTCACATGATCAAAATATTGTAGGTATTATCTTCCGGGCAATTTTTGATTTTTGGTATATCATACCCATCTATCTCCTTTTCCTTATTCCACTAGTGTTAATTTATAACTCCATTGAACGACGCATTCAAGAGCCTATTCGACTATCATATCACAAAATTACTAATGGAATATTTTTATTTCTAATACCATTATTAATTGTAGGTGGTGTTCGAGGAGATTTTAAATACACGACTAGGCCGATTACCATGAGTAATGCAGGGGAGTATGTAAAAAATCCTGCCTTTATTCCTCTTGTTTTGAATACTCCTTTTTGTATGTTTCGGACAATACAACAGGAATTCTATTCGAAAGATTCATTCTTTAAGCCAGAACAGATCGAACATATTTATTCTCCGCTACAACAGGTATCAACTACTCAACCATTCAAGTATGATAATGTTGTTATTATCATACTTGAAAGTTTTGGAAGAGAATCTGTTAGATTTTATAATAAAGAACTAGACGGTGGGAAATATAAAGGGTATACTCCATTTTTAGATTCTTTGTTGGAGGAAGGCCATGCTTTCAAGCATTCATTTTCTAACGGAAGAAAATCTATTGATGCATTACCATCAGTTTTAATGGGTATTCCTGCTGGCGAACTACCATTTGTTCTCACTCCTTATGTTTCAAATAAAACAGAAAGTTTACCCGCCATACTTAAGGATCACGGGTACAATACCTCTTTCTTTCATGGTGCTCCTAATGGATCTATGGGCTTTAAAGCCTTGGTTAATTTAATTGGGATCGATCATTATTATGGTAAGGATGAGTATGATCATGATGATGATTTTGATGGAACTTGGGGAATTTGGGATGAACCCTTCTTTCAATATTTTGCCCACACAGTCAATGAGTTCAAAGAACCATTCATGACAACTATTTTTAGTGTCTCCTCTCATGAGCCTTTTGAAGTGCCTTCCGCATATAGAGGTAGATTTCCTAAAGGTGACCATCCGCTACGAGAAGCTATAGGGTATACAGATATGTCGCTCAGAAAGTTTTTCGATACGGCTAAAAAAATGCCATGGTTTAATCATACACTTTTTATAATTACGGGAGATCATGCAAGTATTTCTTATCAACCTGAATATAAAACGGCTTTAGGTGAAATGACGGTGCCCGTCTTGTTTTATCATCCAACTGATTCATCATTGAAAAAAACAGATGATAAAATAGTGCAACAGATCGACATTATGCCGACGGTTCTTTCTTATCTTCATTATGATAAACCCTTTGTATCATTTGGTAGAGATGTTTTAAGTGATGACTCAGATCATTTTGCGGTGAATTATCATAATGGATTTCAACTATTTCAAGATCAATTCATGCTACAAATGAATGGGAGTAAACCATCAGCTCTTTATGATTATGGTAGCGATCCATTGCTTAAATATAACCTTCTATTTAAAATGCCCCTTTTGGTGGATAGCATGAATAAAACCGTAAAGGCATTTATGCAGCAATATCATAATAGACTTATTGACGATGATTTGCTTGCCAAATAGCTATGGCAAACTACAGGGATCAACCGTTTATATTATTGCTAAACTTATTCTGCCTGTATACTTTTGCAAAATTCATCTTCTATTTTTTTTTAATTGATGAATCTGGAGTTCTAGATTCAATTAATCTTTAAGCATTTTCGCTTTAGCGTATGGCTATTTTTTATTCTTTGGGAACATATAAATCGCAGCATCCCCAGCGTCTAATTCTAAAGAATTTTCATAAACACTAGCTGGAACTATAGATCCATCTTTAAGAATTTTTTTCACCGTATCGTCGCCGTAAAAAGTTAGGTTGATGCTATGTAAAAAGTCTTTGTTTATGGTTATTAAGAAATAATTATCGCCATTTTCTAACAATGATACTAAGGCTGGTGCACCATTTGTTTCCAATACTTTAATCTGCTCTGGAAGTGTAGTTAACCGGACTGTGCCAATTGGAATTCGTCCTTTCCCGGTATGCCTTACCCAAACCACTTTTGATCCAAGAAAAACGCCTGAAAGGGTTTTTATTTCCTCACTCATTAGTTTAATTCTATCATAGACAACAGTTCTTTTTCCAGCTGCCGTGATTGGAGCGCCTCGTTGATCTTCAACAGATGGACTATTAATTGAAGTGGCAGACCAATAGGTAAAGTATTGAATGCCCTGAGCACCATATGCCAAGTTGCTATATACCTGAAGCCTCATTGCAGCTAATGTTTGCGGAGTAACATGATCCTCATCATAGTTGGTTGTTAGCGCAAATGCCCAAAATGGCTTTGCAGCTTTCCTTGACTCGTCTGCAAACTCTTCTAGGTTTTCATACCATCTTTCATGCAGTTCGTCCTTAAAAACAGGGTAGTTGTCGAATGATAAAAATTGAAGAGGTATCTGTTTTGCACACTCGCTGATGTATTCTCGGTAACTACTGGTTCCAAGTCTTGGTGAATCAGCTATAATAGGGAAGAGGTTTACATAGCAGAAATGATTTTTATCAACGGATTGAATTCTTCTTGCCCAATTTCCAAGCTCAGGATATTGAGTCATTGATGGTTCGTCTATTAAATGATATCCTACAACAGCAGGATGATTCATGAAGCGCTTTGCTGTTTTTTCTGGATCAGTTTTTAATTCTGGACAGGAGACGACCATTTTTACGCCAACCTTGGCCGCAACATCCAACGCTTTTTGCATGGACTCGATATCTGGAAATCCTGTAAATTGATGCGTTATCCCAGCATCTTTCATTTCTTGATACCGAGCAACAGTTGTTTCACTAGCTGGAATACTATACCAGGCTAGAATGGGTATTTGGGAAGCAGTACTTATTTTATCTTGTGCTATCAAATAAGAAAATGAGAAAATTAAAAAGGAACAGAGAGTTAATAGTTTATTCATCGTTTTATGGTTTAATTGGCAAGACAAGATCAACTCTTAATGTTAAGCATTTTTATCGATTTAATTGGAATCTGCTTTAAAATATTCAATTACTTGATTGTAATTTCTCTCAATTCTCATAACTTCAATTTAATTATTTTATACTAATTTAAAATTTATCCATTGTTAAACGGAATAAACCCTATCATTTCTCCAGAACTACTAAAAATTTTGATGGAGATGGGACATGGCGATGAAATCGTCTTTTGTGATCGAAATTTTCCTGCAGCATCAAAAGCAAAAAATTTGATTCGGTATGATGCATGTAATTCTATTCTAACCATGTTAGATGCTATACTGCCATTGTTCCCACTGGATTATGCTGCTCCACATTCCTTAATCATTATGCATCCTGCTGTTAAGCAAGCTACAGATCCTCCAATATGGGGGGCATTTATCAATAAGGTTAAGGAATATCCCGATGGAGGTAAAGAAGCGTTAATTGTGGAACGATTGGATTTCATTGAGCGCGCAAAAAATGCTTACTGTATTGTATTGACCGGTGAAACTGCACGTTGTGGTAATCTAATATTAAAAAAAGGGGTGGTTCCTGCCTAGCCCGATTTCATTTTAGTTATACCTGTCTCGCTTAATGAATTGTTTCAAAATCTAATTCCATGAATTTTTCTACGGATGGAATCCAATGATATTGAACAAAATGACTGTGTAACGGATGGGTGGCATAATAATCATATTCTTTTTGAGTATCGAATTCCATAATTATCCCGTAATCAAAATCATTTTTCTTACTTGTTTGCTTCACACACCGAAAATTTACTATACCAGGTATAGTGATTAGCGTATTAACTGCTTCAAAAAATAAATTTTCTTCAATAGAAGATTTCGGATAAGAGAGTTTGAAGAAAACAGAATGCGTCATTATTTTATTTTTTGAATTTTTTAATCAAGGCGTCAGCAATAATCTTATATCCTTTATCGGATGGATGCAATCCGTCATATGTTAGGTTTGTTGCTTTTTCTGGGTATGGGTATTCATCTGTTGATGGATTGAATGGTACATCTATGAATTCAGGATATTTGTATTTTTTATAGCTTCCACTTGATGAATCTTTAAGCCATTTAAAACGGACAAGTTTTGTATGGTCCATCTTTTTTTCATGGTAAAGGTTAACCACGTCAATCTTTTCATGATTTGAAATCTCTACAATAGCATTAGCCACTGCTTCGAGCTGTTGACCATCTTTTTCTCTATATGAGCCATATGCATTGTTTTCAAAATCGTTTATGTAGACAAAGTCAACGCGTTTCATGGGGGTTATGAGCACAATTTTTGCTTTGTTATTCAACGAGTGCAGTTTGTCAATAATAATCCTAAATGCACCATATACCGTTTCATTTCCTGTATTATTTAGATAGTCATTAAAGGATCCTATGGATTTACCTCCCCACCAATCATTTGTCCCTAAAAAAACTGAGTATACATCGGCTTTTGGAATTCCAAGCTTTTCAATTTCGTGTGCGATGTTCGTGGCTGTCCACCCATTAAACCCTTTATTGATGTAATGTATATAAGGAATTTTTTCGACTACCTGTGTCATATATCCTTTGGTGATGCGATTTCCAGTTTCATCTTGATGATCATTCAAGTATGTAATTGAATCTCCTATAGCAACCCATGTTATTTCTTTAGGAGTAAATGAAAAATATATAGTAGCAATAAGTAGCACAACTGTTATTCTTTTCATATTTCACCTTTAATTAGAAATAAATGTATTGAATAAATAACAGATAACATTATTTTAGTCTTGAAGTATTTAACTGTTAATGAATTTCAATTTTCATATTCTATCTAACAGAATTTTTTGACAATTCTATATCTTTAGTGCTCAAAAAAATCATGAATAAAATCACTATCTCATCACAGATTAACGCTCCGATATCAACAGTATGGGACTACTGGACGAGCCCTCAACATGTTCAGGAATGGAATTTTGCAAGTAACGATTGGCATTGCCCTAGTGCTAGTAGCAGTTTCATAGTTGGTGGTGAATTTCACTACATCATGGCTGCCAAAGATGGGTCAGTAAACTTTGATTTTTGGGGCACATTTGTAAAAATCAATCAACTTCAGTCTATAGATATAGTGTT
>CAMCBE010000071.1 GCA_945872805.1 Chitinophaga pinensis
AAACTGGAAAACAAATCCAATATGTTGGTTACGAAAATCAGCCAACTCCTTTGACTTCATTTTATCTAGGCGCTTTTCTCCAAACCATATTTCCCCCTGATCTGGATTGTCTAGGGTACCCAAAATATGCAATAATGTTGTTTTACCTGCACCGGAGGAGCCTGCAATACTCACAATTTCACCTTGAGAAATGGAAAAATCCACCCCCTTCAACACTTCAAGAGTGCCGTAAAACTTGACTATCCCCTTAGCTGCTAACATGTATGTTAATTTAAGGTGAAGGTAAACAAAGTCAATTCTCCTACAAATACTAAACTACTGAACCATAAAATCCCTTACCTGTTGATATCTTAGGATTTGGATATATCAATTTAACCATTACTTTTGCCAAAAATCAAACGCTTACCCCTATGTTCTGGACACTTGAACTAGCCTCATATCTTGAAGACGCTCCATGGCCTGCTACCAAAGATGAATTAATCGATTATGGCATACGCAGTGGTGCTCCTATTGAAGTAATTGAAAATCTTCAAGAGCTTGAAGATGAAGGTGACATTTATGAAGGGATTGATGATATCTGGCCTGATTACCCAAGCCAAGAGGATTTCTTCTTTAATGAAGACGAATATTAAAAAACTACTTTAGATACTAAAAACCACCTTCAAGGTGGTTTTTTATTTCTTAAAAGTTAGTTTGAAAAATAACATGATGAACGAAAGCACTAATATGATGGCATTAGCAATAATCATGGGGAGAACACCCTTGACGGATGAGTAAAATAACCATGTTGTTACATTTCCAATCAAAATCAGTACCATCCAAATAGAAAGGTCGCCAACCGACTTAGTACGCCATGCGTGCAATACCTGAGGCAAAAAGGTAATAGAAGAAAGAACAACCCCAACATACCCTACATACTCAATCCATTCCATATGATAAATTAAGAGATGATTTATTTTTCCATTTGCTCAATCACTTCGTTGGTGACACCTGTAAAAGAGAAGCCACCATCGTGAAAAAGATTTTGCATGGTAACCATTTTGGTAAGATCAGAGAAGAGACTCACACAATAATTCGCACAATCTTCTCCAGATGCATTACCCAAAGGACTCATCTTTTCCGCATAGGTAACAAACCCATTAAATCCTTTCACGCCACTACCTGCTGTTGTTAACGTTGGCGATTGAGATATAGTATTGATTCTAACTTTTTTACGAACACCATAGTGATACCCAAAACTACGTGTCACACTTTCTAACAACGCTTTTGCATCAGCCATTTCATTGTAATCAGGGAATACACGTTGAGCAGCGATATAAGTAAGTGCCACTACACTGCCATTTTCATTTAATGCATCCATATCCCATGCAGTCCTCAACACACGATGCAATGACATAGCAGAAATATCAAGCGTTTTTTGATTAAACCCATAATCCATTTCTGTGTAATGCTTACCCTTCCTCACGTTCAAACTCATTCCAATGGAATGCAAGATGAAATCTACCCCACCTCCAAAATGCTTAACAGCTTCTTCAAATAATTTTTTTAGGTCATCCATGTTCACTACATCAGCACCAATCACTGGGGCGTTAACTGCCTCTGCAAGTTTATTGATTTCCCCCATTCTTAGTGCAACAGGCGCATTGGTAAGAACTAGTTCAGCACCTTGAGCATGGCAGGCCAATGCTGTTTTCCATGCAATGGATTTTTCATCAAGTGCTCCGAAAATAATTCCTTTTTTACCTTTAAGTAGTTGATTAGACATATCGTTCTATTTTGGACAGCGAAGATAATGAGAAAAAAGATGTCAAATTACAAGTCAATGGATAGTTGACGCATATAAAGGATGGCCTAATTTCTACCCATCATCTCTTTAGCACTTGCAATGGCAGCTTCACTTGGGTTTTCGCCTGCCAACATTCTGGCTACTGCCATGATACTTTCATCAGGAAGAAGTTGCTTTATGCCCGTTGTAATCATTCCATTAACTTCTCGTTTGAAAACATACAAATGATAATCAGCCTTGGCAGCAATTTGAGGCTGATGGGTAATAGAAATCAACTGATGCGAGTCAGCTAGTTCTTCCATCAATAAACCAACCTGCCGTGCTGCTTCGCCACTAATCCCCGTATCAATCTCGTCAAAAATTAAAGTAGGCATTTCCAGGGAATCGGCAACCAATGATTTCAGAATAAGCATAAGCCTACTTAGCTCTCCACCACTCGCTACTTTATGTAACGGTTCATAGTTGCCACTTTTATTTGCATCAAACAAAAAACTAATTTGATCTAATCCAACTGGAGATAGTTCGCCCTTCTTCACCTCTATCTTCAAGGATGCATTTGGCATGCCAACGCGAGCAAGTAATTCCTTTGTAGACTTTTCAAGTACCGGAACCTGCTTTACCCTCTTTTCATGAATCTCGTTTGCCACTTTATATGCTTGATCAACAAGCAGATTTTTTTCCTTTTCACATGCGTCTAATTCGTCTTGAACATGCTCAAGGGATTTGACCTCTTTATGAAATCCGCTTCGCAAAGCCACAAGTTCATCAGCAGAAACCAATCCATGTTTTTTTACAAGACGCTGAGAGTTTGACAACCGCTCATTAATTTGATCCATTCTTTTTTCATCCACCAAAATCTTATTCATCATGGATTGCAACTCCCCACTTAAATCTTTTAACTCAAGGTATGCAGCGCCCATTCGAGAGGCCATAGAATGTAAATCAGCATGATAGGAAGCAAGTGACTGCAATACACTTTGCATATTCTTGAGCTTTGCCAACATAGGTTGCTCACCATCAGTTAAGGTGTAAGAAATAGTTGACAACCCATCTCTTATTTGTTCGGCATGAGACAACACATTTAATTCTTCCTCCAATTGCTTTCCTTCCCCTTCTAACCAGTTCAATTCATCCAATTCAGTTAACAGAAAAAGAGTGTACTCACGCTCTTGGTCTGCTTTTGCTATCTGCTGTTTGAGGAGCACTATTTTTTTTGACACGTCTACATATTCTGTATACAGCTTTGCATACTCATTCATTAGATGCATAGATCCAGCACTAGCATCAAGCAATGTTCTTTGGAAATCTTTATTTCCCAACTGCAGTGTATCAAATTGCTGGTGTAAATCAACCAATAAAGAAGCAATGGATTCTAGAACGCCTAAACTTACAGGTGTATCGTTTACAAAACACCTTGACTTACCATTAGCAGCAATCTCACGACGCAAGATTAATTCAGCATCGATATCAATGTCCGATTCCAAGAGTAGCTCTTTTAGGTTAGAATTTCCTTGCGAAGTGAATGTGGCTTCAACAATCAGTTTTTTTGCTCTATCGCCTAATTGCGATAAATCAGCTCTATTCCCCAATGCCAGCCCTAGCGCTCCCATAAGAATACTCTTTCCGGCACCAGTTTCTCCAGTGATAATAGAAAGCTTACTAGAGAAATCAATCTCAAGTGCGGAAATGATCGCATAATTCTGAATCAAAAGGCGCTGAAGCATAGCTCAAATTTAACATGATTCAAGAAAGAAAGAACATATTTAGCAAAAGAAAAACATCAAAAGTCAAAGTTATTATCCCCCGTAGAATTACAATGCCATTTTTGAATTTCCATATTTGCATTATCTTTCCACCAGAAGGCTAAATCATGTCACCACTTATTTTATTTTCGTTCGTTACAGGTTACTTTATCATTTTACTTAGCGTTGCATTCTACACCTCCCGAAACGCCACAAATGAATCTTTTTTCATTGGAAACAGAAACTCTAATTGGATGCTCGTTGCCTTTGGTATGATTGGCACATCATTGTCTGGCGTAACATTCGTTTCTGTGCCTGGAACAGTTGGTGACTTTGGGCTCAATGGATTTAAAGGTTTTGGTTATTTTCAGGTTGCTATTGGATATATTTTCGGATACGCAGTAATTGGGTTGGTACTCTTGCCGCTTTACTATAAGCTCAATTTAACTTCGATTTATCATTATTTAGACCAACGATTTGGAAAATCAAGCTATAAAACAGGTTCGCTGTTCTTCATCATATCCCGCACTTTTGGCGCGACCGCTAGACTATTTCTGGTGATCAATGTTTTACAAATTTTTATTTTAGATGAAATGGGAGTACCCTTCGCGGTAACAACTGCCCTTATCCTACTCATGATTCTATTATATACGTTCAAAGGTGGCGTTAAAACGATCGTATATACCGATACCCTACAAACAAGCTGCATGCTTTTAGGGCTCATCATCTGCTTATCCTATATCCTCAGTCACATGAACCTTTCACTAGGTCAGGCTTTTTCACTGATGGCTGAAAAGGGGTACACCAAAATGATAGAAACAGATTATAAGAGCAAGGCGTTTTTGTTCAAAAACTTAATTGGTGGTGCCGTTATTGCCATAGCCATGACGGGGCTTGACCAAGAGATGATGCAAAAAAACATCAGCGTACGAAATGTAAAAGACTCACAAAAAAACATCTTGAGCTTTACCATCATTATGGTCTTGGTTAATCTTTTATTTCTTGTCTTAGGCGGACTGCTATATTTATATATGATAGACCAAGGAGCTGTATATGAAGGAAAGCAACTTTTAGTGCAGGGTAAGAATGTAATAGGAGATGATATTTTTCCTACCGTAGCATTATTCCATTTGCCACCAGCAATTGGCATCATATTCATTATTGCGCTAATCTCTGCATTATTCCCAAGCGCTGATGGTGCATTAACTGCACTTACCTCTTCGTTTTGTATTGACATCCTAGGTATTCGTAGAAACGCTAATCTCACAGAAAAAAAACAAAAAGCCATTCGCATTGCAACTCACTTCAGCTTTGCAATACTTTTTATATTTTGTATACTTATTTTCAAGTGGCTCAATAACAAATCAATTATCAATATCATCCTTGACCTTGCTGGATACACTTACGGACCTTTGTTAGGGCTATTTTCATTTGGCATGTTAACGAAAAGACAACTCGGGAAAGGATATGGTGTAACCGCAGTTTGCTTGGTTGCCCCAGCCATTTGCTATATTCTTGGCAAAAATGTTGCTACCTGGTTTAATGGTTATCAAATTGGCTTTGAAATGCTGCTAATCAATGGAATTTTTACGTTTGCAGGACTTTGGATGATTTCTACGAAAGAAGCCGCCTAATTTTTTACTTTTCTACAACATAGTTGAGTTGTATCAGAAGCCTTAAGAGCGTAATTTTGCAAAAAAATAGTATGGATATCATTCTACCAGATTTGAATCAGTATGCGTTGCAACATAGCACGCAGCAAGATTCATTGTTAGATGAAATTCAGCATCAGACAGAGGAACACCATCCAGAAGCTCATATGCTTAGTGGCCCACTTCAAGGAGCATTTCTTAGTATGGTCAGTAGGATGATAAAGCCGAAAATGATTTTAGAGATTGGTAGCTTTGTAGGATACAGCGCACTCTGCCTCGCTAAAGGATTAGCTGAAAACGGAGAACTTCATACTATTGAAAAAAGAGAAAATGATGCGTTGACGGCACAGTCCTATTTTGATCGCAGTGAATATAAAAGTCAGCTAAAAATTCATGTTGGCTCTGCCACAGATATACTCGCTGATTTGAATAAAGACTGGGATTTGATTTTTGTAGACGCGGACAAGACGGGATACTTAAATTACTTTGAATCACTAATTGAAGAAGTTAAACCAGGTACCTGGTTTTTATTTGATAACGTTTTTTTTCATGGTGAAGTGTTGAAGAATCCATTGGTTGGGAAAAACGCGAAAGCCATACATGAATTCAATGAATACATTAAACATGACAGCCGAGTTGAAAATGTAATGTTGACCATCCGTGATGGACTCACCCTGTTGTATAAAAAATAAACAATGTACAAAAGAAGATTATATAGTAAGCTTTTGATAAATATAGCCTTATTGCTTAGTGTGCACGTAAACATACATGCGCAAGAAGTAAAAACTCCCGCTATAGTAAGCTACATAGAAAGATACGCTGAATTAGCAATTCAAGAAATGGATAGAACGGGTATTCCGGCGGCCATAAAGATTGCGCAAGGTATTTTAGAAACTGATGCAGGAAGAAGTGAATTGGTGCAACAATCTAACAACCACTTTGGGATAAAATGCAAGACAAGCTGGACTGGAGAAAAAGTATATCATGATGATGATGCAGCAGGAGAATGTTTTAGAAAATACACTTCCGCCAGTGATTCATATACTGACCACTCAGACTATTTAAAGTCACAACCCCGATACGCATTCCTATTTGATTTTGACTTAAATGATTATAAGTCATGGGCCTGGGGGTTAAAAAAAGCCGGCTATGCAACAAACCCAATTTACGCTCAAACCCTTATTAAGTTTATTGAAACCTATAACCTGAATTCCCTTAATGAGTTCAGTTATGATGATTCAAGCGCATTAAGTTCGTATTTTAATTTACTAGAAAATGATTTAGGCTCCTTGACTTCATCATCTAAACGCGCTCCTTTGAATGAATCAAACACTCATTCACTAAACGATGATGAAACAAAAACTGAAGAAGCTGAAGTAGAAAAAAAATCCAAGCCTGCTGAATTCCAAAAAGGCATATTTACTATAAATGGTCTGAAAGTGGTGTATTGCAAAGCAAATCAATCATTGCTTTCGATTGCTAAAAAAAACCATGTTCATCTATCTCAGCTCCTTAGCTGGAACGAACTCCCAAAATCAACCACTTTGTTAAAAGAGGACCAGCTGATCTTTCTGCAGAAGAAAAAAAAGCATGCAGACAAAGATATCCATATTGTTCAACGTGGAGAAAGCCTTTACGACATAAGTCAAAAAGAGGGCGTTCGACTTGAATCGCTAATTAGCATCAACAACCTTGCCAAAAGCAAACGACTAAAAACTAAAGAAAAAATACTGCTAAATAATCAATCAACAATCGGTTTGCGTCACTTTTCCAAAAGCAGCCACAATAAAAAACATACTGCATTACATGTAGTAAAACAAGGTGAGTCCCTTTATACCATTGCTAAAAAATATAAAATAACTATAGACTCAATTAAAGATGCAAACTCAATGAAACGCAATGAGCTGCAGGTTGGACAATCACTCAAGATCCCAAAATAATTCAATGGACAAAGACATACTCGATAAGAAATTTGTCCCTTATTTAAACGAGGCAAAAATTACAGAGGCCGTTAGTCGAATCGCTTCTTCTATAAATGCTGACTATGAAGATAAAATGCCCCTTTTCATAGCAATACTAAATGGGGCATTCATGTTTGCGGCTGATCTATACAAAGAAATCAATGTCCCTTCAGAAATTAGTTTTGTAAAACTTTCATCCTACGCTGGAACTCAATCATCTGGCAGTGTCATAACGTCAATAGGACTAGATGTTGCAATCAATGCCCGTGATATCATTATAATAGAAGACATTGTGGACACCGGCAAAACGCTTACCACGTTTGTTACAGAACTGAAGAAAGAAGGGCCATCTTCAATTCGCGTTTGTGCATTACTTCATAAACAAGAGGCGACGATACATCCCATTCCTATTGATTATCTCGGCTTCACTATTCCCAATTTATTCGTAGTGGGCTATGGGCTAGATTACAATGGATTTGGTCGAAATTTGAAAGGCATCCATCAGCTCAAAGAAAGTTAGTGACCTCTCGCTAACCGAACATTTCCTTAATCTTAAAGAAGAAACTCTTTTCATTTTTATCCGGTTTCGGTTGAAAACTTGGCGACTCTTTAAATTTTTCAATTGCTTCTTTTTCCTCTTTCGTTACTTCTTGAGGAACCCACACATTAACGTGAATTAATTGATCTCCTTTTTCATACGAATTGATCGCAGGAAATCCTTTACCCTTTAACCTAAATATTTTTCCACCTTGCGTTCCAGGGGGTATTTTGATTTTTGCCCTTCCATCGATTGTAGGCACTTCAAGATGTGCTCCAAAAACAGCATCCGAAAACGTGATATACATATCATATATAACATTTAAATTATCGCGTTGCAATTCGGCATGTTGCTCTTCTTCAATCAAAACAATCAAGTCGCCAGAAGCACCACCTCGCTCTCCTGCATTTCCTTTACCACTCAAACTAAGTTGCATTCCTTCTTGCACACCAGCAGGAATATCAATAGACATTGTTTCTTCTGTATACACACGTCCTTCACCTTTACAAGAAGTACATTTACTCGTAATGGTTGAGCCTTCTCCATTGCATGTTGGACAAGTGCCTACTGTTTGCATTTGACCTAGAAAAGTATTGGTCACTTTTCTGACCTGCCCATTTCCTCCACATGTTGCACAAGTTTGCACAGAATTTTTATCCTTTGCTCCAGAACCACT
>CAMCBE010000072.1 GCA_945872805.1 Chitinophaga pinensis
TGCAATGCATGCGCTTATGGAAGCCACTATGCCAATAATCAACGCAAGTTCTAGCGCTGATCCAAGTGCTTCCCGCTTTGCTCTAGGGAGTATTGATATTACGAAGGCAAAAATAAATGTACCGATGGGTATATGAACAATCAATGGGTGTAAATGCCCAATAATAGCCTCAATTTCATATGTCTTTGTTACAAGAAACTCCACAGCAGTATACTTTCTTGTAATTTAACTGATTTGGGGCAATTGGTATTCGCATTTGCGAAAAAAGGACTAAAACGTTTAAGTTGATTAGGCCTATACTTAATTTAAATTAGTCAATTTGATTAGTTCTATTCTTGTTTCGGTTACACTCAGAATTTCAAATTCATAGTGACCAATAATAATTTTTTCTTTCTCTTTTGGGATAGACTCATGGTGATGAATGATGAATCCCGAAAGCGTTTCGGAATTGTTCATCTCTAGGTCAAGTTCATACTTTTCTTTTAGGTATTCAATTTCTATCCTACCTGAAAATATAAATTCATTTGGGTTGATTACTTTTTCGATAAATTCTTCAACATCATATTCGTCTTTTATTTCACCAAAAATTTCTTCCAACACATCTTCCATGGTTACAATGCCAGATGTGCCACCAAATTCGTCTACTACCCAAGCCATGCTTTTCCTCTCTTTTATGAGCATGTTCATCAAGTCTGTAGCGGTCATGCTTTCGGGAACAGCCGGTATGGGTAATAAGATAGATTGTATGTCTAATGGGGTTTTAAATAATGATAGTTGATGAACATACCCAAGTATGTTATCTATGTTTTTTTCATAGACTACCAGCTTGCTGAGGTTTGTAGAGACGAATCGTTTTTTTAGTACCTCAATAGATTCGTTTACGCTAATAGCTTCTATCTCTTTTCGAGGAACAAGGCATTGTCTTATTTTTACATAAGGTAATGTTAACGCAGCTTCAAAGAGGTCGTTATTTAATTCTTGATTTTCGGACTGTTTTTCATTTTTTTTCTGAAAAAAATGCTCTAGCTCACGCCTATTAAAATTGGTTGCCTCTTGTTTTATTTTTAAACTTAGTAGGTTCCTTAAAATCCACTGAGACGCTTCGATGAAAACTTTTGCTATCGGGTAAAATAGCTTGTAGAAAAAAGCCAAAATTGGTGTTACAAAAAAAAGTAATGTGTTGCTCTTCGCATGAAAAATGGCTCGGCAGAAAAAAAAGTAAATTAAAATGGCAGATGATGAAAGGACAAGGTCAAATAGTATTCGTATATATAGAAAATAAGGAACAAATTGTTGATTCAAATACCCTTCGGTATACATCCAAAGTGGAGTTAACAGTTGATCGATTAACATGCCATAAATAACCAATGAAATAGAGAGCCCAACAAGCATTGCGCTAATAAACTTTGATGGCTCGCTCAAGAAGCGAGATAGGGAAAACGCATTTTTGGATTGTTGTTTTTTCTTTAATTCGATAGAGAGTCGATTTAAGGAAACAAATCCAACTTCTATTCCAGCAAAAAAACCACTTAGAATGAATGCTAGAATAATCCCAATTAATAGAAATGCCCCCATGGTTACAAATATATTGAATCTCTGTATTAGCCCCTGCCGATAAAATTCATCACGCTTGCAATGGTTTGATCGGTAGCTGTTTTTAAATCATCATTTACGATAATAGCATCAAATTGATCTCGATGCTGTAGTTCAATGGTTGCTTTTTCAATCCTCATAGCAATATTTTCTGAGCTATCCGTGCCGCGATTGGTTAATCGTTGTTTTAGTATTTCAATTGAAGGCGGTTCAATAAACAAGGTAAGTGCATTCTTGCCAAAGCGCTTTTTTATATTCAGTGCCCCTTTAAAATCGATATCGAGTAACGGAATTTTATTTTCTCCCCATATTCGTTGAATTTCATCCATGGTAGTGCCATAGTACAACCCAGGATAAACCATTTCCCATTCGATGAATCCATTTTGTGCTACTTTATTGTTGAAATCATCCTCAGAAATATAAAAATAATCAACACCTTCTTTTTCGATTCCACGAATTTTTCGGGTAGTAGCGGATACGCTAAATGATAGTGCTTCTGGTAATGCAGAAAGTAATTTCGTTTTGATGGTCGTTTTTCCTGCTCCAGAAGGTGCTGTCAGGATAATTATTTTCTGATTCGGTTCTTCCATCTTGATTTTCTATGAATCGATTCTACTGATTTGAGCACCTAGTGCTTGCAAACGCTGATCTATGTATTGATACCCTCTATCAATTTGTTCGATGTTTTGAATGATGCTTTTCCCTTCAGCACTCAGTGCGGCAATCAATAACGCTACACCAGCTCGTATATCGGGGCTACTCATGGTAATGCCTCTAAGTGCTTGTTCTCTCTCTAGACCAATTACTGCTGCTCTATGTGGATCACATAAAATAATTCTAGCGCCCATGTCAATCAATTTATCTACAAAGAACAACCTGCTTTCAAACATTTTTTGGTGAATGAGTACGCTGCCCTTGGCTTGAGTGGCTACCACCAATAAAATACTGAGCAAATCGGGAGTCATGCCAGGCCATGGATGATCATAAATAGTTAGTACAGACCCATCAATGAAATTTTGTACTTCGTAAACATCTTGTTCTGGGATAATGATATCATCGCCTTTGATTTCTAGGTGTATGCCTAACTGCTCAAATTTTTGAGGTATAACACCCAAGAAAGGAATACCCGCATTTTTAATAGTGATATTACTTTGGGTCATTGCCGCCAAACCAATGAATGATCCAACTTCAATCATGTCAGGAAGCATGGTATGGGTCGTTCCACCTAGCGATTCAACGCCTTGAATGGTTAATAAATTAGATTTAATGCCCGATATTTTAGCGCCCATTCTGTTTAACATGGCGCATAGCTGTTGAATATAAGGCTCACATGCTGCATTGTAGATGGTAGTTGTACCCTTAGCCATCACGGCAGCTAAAATAATATTGGCAGTTCCGGTTACGGATGGCTCCTCTAGTAAAAGATCAGTGCCTTTTAGTTCTTTTCCATTCAATCTGAAAAAACCCTCGCCTTGTTCATACTCGAATTTTACGCCCATTTTTTCAAAACCGATAATATGGGTATCTAATCTTCTTCTTCCGATTTTATCTCCACCAGGCTTTGGGATAAACGCTTTTTTGAAACGACCAAGTAACGGCCCAGCAAGCATCACAGAGCCTCTTAGCTTGCTGCTTTTTTTCTGAAATTCTGGGTCTTCTAGTTTATCAATTAAGATATTTTTGGCTTCAAATCGACAGGTATGTCGATCTATTCGGTCCACTAGAACCCCTAAATCTTCAAGTAAATCAATGAGTAAGTTTACATCAAGAATGTCTGGGATATTATGCAGAATAACGGGTTCGGGAGTAATTAAAACCGCACTAACTATTTGAAGTGCTTCATTTTTTGCACCTTGAGGAGTTATTTCTCCATGTAATTTCTTTCCACCATAAACTTCGAAAGCTTTCATGCAAGATGGTTTAGCGTAAAAGGTACTAGGTTATTTAAAACGCTTTTTGCCGAATTTTTGAGGAGGTCTATTTTTGCCTCCACCAATACCACCGCCATTTCTGTTGCGTTGTTGAAATCCACCTCCACCACCTTTGCCGCGTTTCATGAATCGGTCATCACGTTCTCTAAAGGCTTTTACATATGGGGTATTGGTAAACTCTAATTTGCCTTGCGTGATGGTGTTCAATTCGCTACGGATACTTTCGTCTTGAACAAGTTCTTTATGCCAGGTATTGTAAGTCAGTTTCATGTAATACGCAATGGCATGCGCAAATCCAGAACGCTTTTCTTCATTCTCTTCAGCCATGGCCTTTTGTATCACCAATTCTAGGTGCTTACCTAAATGCGAATACCTCGGATGTCTTTTTGGATAAGGTAATGGGTCAGGTCTTGCTCTAAGTGATTCTCTTGTTGGAATTGGATATGGACTATCCACTTCCAATTTAAAGTCAGATATCAAGAACAAATGATCCCATAATTTATGGCGATAATCTTCAATATTTTTTAATTGTGGATTGATAAACCCCATCAATTCTATGACAGCATGTGCCTGTTTTTGCCTGCGTTCTTTGTCTTCTATTGTGAGAAGATGGGCTACCATTTTCTGCACATGTCTCCCATACTCCTTCATCTCCAGATGGTTCCGCGTAGTATTATATTCCATTATGATAGGTTGATAGCCACAAAAATAGGGATTCAATGGGGGATTTAGAGAATAATTTGTGGGAGAAGAGGGTTTTCATAATATTGTATTCATGTGTTTCCATATTGGGATAGATATAAAACGAAGTGAGCATATTAAGCTCAAAGGCATCAAAAAAAAGGTTACCGACTTCGAGGGGGCACTAAATCAACCCTATGCAAGTGGTTTTGATTATCCTCGTTGGCCCGTTTTCAAGCCTATTTCAGAGGAAAATGATGTTATGCCCGTGATGATGCATTGGGAATTCATTCCCTCCTATATAAATTCACTCGATTCGTTGCATCATTTCAGAAAAGGGGGCTATAGTCCTAAAACGGGAAGAAAAGACTTCCCACATAATACATTGAATGCTATAGGGGAGGAAGTACTTAACAAGCCTACTTATAAAGAGGCTGCATTAAAACGTAGGTGTCTTGTCCTGGTTTCAGGATTTTATGAATGGCGTCACTTTACCCCAGCCTCAGGCAAGGATACAGCCTATCCGTATTATATTAGTTTGAAGGAGCATGAGTATTTTTTTATGGCTGGAATTTTTAATCCTTGGGTAGATCAATTGACTGGAGAGATGATCGACAGCTTTGCCATCCTAACCACAGCAGCCAATGACCTCATGGAGCAAGTTCACAATAAAAAGAAAAGAATGCCGGTAATCTTGCCAGAGGAAGAAGCCGCAGAGTGGATTAAAGCAGACCTGAGTTCATCTCGGATTCAGGAAATTGCTCGATTTCAACTTCCCTCCAACTGTATGGAGGTAGATACTATTCGGAAAGACTTCAGACAAGTGCCAACGCCTACTGAGCATCATACATATGAAGAATTACCTGCATTGATAGGATAAATGCCTCATAACTTTCCATCTATAGTTCGAATCTAAACAATGATTATGCTTCCGGCCTCATCATTGGGAAGAGTAGCACATCTTGAATAGAAGGTTGATTGGTTAGGAACATACATATTCTATCAATTCCAAGCCCAATACCTGCTGTTGGCGGCATGCCATATTCTAGTGCTCTTA
This sequence comes from Chitinophaga pinensis, assembly GCA_945872805.1. Taxonomy (GTDB): domain Bacteria; phylum Bacteroidota; class Bacteroidia; order Chitinophagales; family Chitinophagaceae; genus Pollutibacter. Next base: position 5,263 of record CAMCBE010000072.1, read on the forward strand.
AAAAATCATGGTCGATAAACATTGCCTCATCATCTCCACGTGCCATAAGTGCAACCTGATCTTCAAATCGTGCACGTTGATCAATAGGGTCGTTCAATTCTGTGTAGGCATTTGCTATCTCTTTGCCGTTTACCATCAATTCAAAGCGCTCTACAAGTCCGGCTTTGCTACGGTGCTTTTTGGTTAATGGACTCATCTCAATAGGATAGTCAATGATAAAGGTTGGTTGTATATAATGATGCTCGCATTTTTCGCCAAAGATGACATCAATCAATTTACCTTTTCCCATGCTTTTGTCTGATGCTAATCCAAGTTGCTTGCACACATCTCTAATCCCGTCTTCATCTAAGTTTGAAATGTCAAAACCTGTATGTTCCATGATGGCATCATACATCGTGACTCTTTTATAAGGCGACTTGAAACTGATCGTTTTGCCATCTACGGCTGCATCTGTAGTCCCATTCACGTCAAGTGCAGCTTTTTCCAGCATTTGTTCTGTGGTGTCCATCATCCACAAATAATCTTTGTATGCTGTATAAAATTCAAGTACAGTGAATTCGGGATTATGGGTGCGGTCCATTCCTTCATTTCTAAAATTTCTAGAAAACTCATATACCCATTCAAACCCACCAACAATAAGCCTTTTCAAATAAAGCTCGTTGGCGATTCGCATGTACATAGGTATATCTAATGCATTGTGATGGGTAGTAAATGGCCTAGCCGAAGCACCACCAGGAATACTTTGTAGCACGGGAGTATCAACTTCAATAGCACCACGATCATTCAAAAATTCTTTTATGGAGTTAATCAGTTTTGATCGCTTTAGAAAAGTTTCTTTCACATGTGGATTGATAATGAGGTCTGCGTATCGTTGTCTATACCGAAATTCAGGATCGGTAACCGCATCAAAGGTTTCGCCCTCTTTTTCTTTTACAATGGGTAGTGGCTTTAATGATTTACATAATAAGGTCAGTGTTTCTACATGTACAGATGTTTCACCGGTTTTGGTGGTGAAAACATATCCTTTGACTCCTATGATATCGCCTATGTCTAATGTTTTCCATACTTGATCATAAAGGGTTTTGTCTTCTGTAGGACAGATATCATCTCTTCTAACGTATATCTGAATTTTTCCACTATGGTCTTGTAAAACAGCAAAACAGGCCTTCCCCATATCGCGTACTCCCATGATTCTTCCTGCTAGACAGACATCGCTGAACTCCGCTTTATTTTCCTCACCAAGGTATTTTTCTTTGATTTCAGTTGCATTGATATTTATAGGAAACTCGGCTGCAGGATATGGGTCGATTCCTAATTTCAGCAATTCGGTGAGTTTTTCACGTCTTATGATTTCCTGTTCTGATAAATTTTGTAAGCTCATTCTATTAATAATTGAGTGCAAAGGTATAAAATAGACGGTAGAAGATAGAGGTTAGCGATTAGAAGCTATATTTTATCGGTATTCGAAATGAAATAAGATTTTATAACGACTTGCTTGCACCTAGTGAGAACAATGCAATGTCATATTTAATCGGATCCATTGGATCAAATTGTTTTAAAATCTTGGTCAATGCCAAAGCGCTTTTCCAGTCAGCTTTCTCCCCTTCACTCAACTTTAATTTTTGGGCTACACGCTGCACATGAACATCTAATGGACAAACGAGTTGGGATGGTTTAATGCTTTTCCAAAGTCCAAAATCTACACCAAACTGATCCTTTCTAACCATCCATCGAAGGAACATATTCAATCGTTTGCACGAAGAGTTATTCTCTGGGGTGGAGATATGTTTTTTTGTTCTGGATGGGCTATCTTCTAACGAAAAGAAGTACTCATGAAATCCGCGAATGGCATTGCCCACATCAGCATCTTTTTTTTTCATACTATGTGTAAATGCCGTTTCCAAACTGGGTTCGCCAGAAGCTCTAAGATAATGTCCTTTTGTATAGTGATAACGAAGCATTCGTATAAAATGCAGTAGATCTGTTGTGTTGAATGTTCTATGCTTGAAGTGCAAGAATTTTTTTAGTTCCTTTTCTTTGTGATGAACGATGAAATCGTAAGGCGAATCATCCATGAGGGAAATAAGCTCGTTACATTTGTTGATGATGGTTGTTCGATTACCCCATGCAAAAATGGCGGCAAAAAATCCAGCAATTTCTATGTCTTGCTTTAGGGTAAAGCGATGTGGAATAGATATAGGATCTTTCTCAATGAATGAGTACTGATTGTATTCCTTCAATTTCTGATCAAGAAATTTCTTTACGGAGATGACTTCGTTTTTTTTCATCACGACCTAAAGATCAAGACGTTGTAGCAACTCGTATCGCTTGGCCTAAGTCTTCTATTAAATCATCTGCATCTTCAATGCCCACACTGAGTCGAATTAGGGTATCGCTCAGTCCATTTTTTATTCTTTCTTCTCTTGGAATTGACGCATGGGTCATGCTTGCAGGATGATTGATGAGGGATTCTACGCCACCAAGACTTTCCGCTAGTGCAAAAAGTTTAGTGCTAGAAAGTAGTGTTCTTGCCGTTTCTATGGAGTCATCATGCAGTTCAAAACTAATCATGCCTCCGAAATCTTTCATTTGAGATTTGGCTATTTCATGTCCGGGATGATCAGTAAATCCGGGCCAGTAAACTTTTTTGACAGCAGGGTTAGTTTTTAAATATTGAGCTATGGCTGCACCATTTTGTGAATGCCGCTCCATTCGTATACCTAATGTTTTTATTCCTCTTAATACCAAAAAGCAATCCATTGGTCCTGGCACTGCGCCACAACTTTTTTGAATAAAATAAAGCTCATCGCGGAGTAATTGATCATTCATAATCAGCGCACCTTGAATAACGTCGCTATGTCCACCAAGGTATTTTGTAGCAGAGTGCATAACAATGTCTGCACCAAGAGGTAGTGGGTTTTGCAATGCAGGTGATGCAAATGTATTGTCAACGCATAGTATAAGTCTATGTTTTTTTGAAAGGGTAGATACCGCTCTGATATCAACAATATTCATGAGCGGATTGGTAGGTGTTTCTGCCCAAATCAATTTTGTGTTGCTGTTGATGCAGTCTTCAATATGCTTGAC
>CAMCBE010000073.1 GCA_945872805.1 Chitinophaga pinensis
ATATTGCGCAGGCTACTTTTTTGTTGTTGAATACCTTGTTCAAAGAAGAAGGACTCTTGGTATTGCAACCCGATCTTCCTGAATTGAAGCAATCGATAATAAAGATTTTCAAGGATGATTTGCTTCATGGAACAGCTGTTGAAATCGTCAGCAAAACAAATGAAGCGCTAAGTCAGCATTTCGATGTGCAAGTATCTCCAAGAACGGTTAACCTATTTTATTTGCGTGATAATATTCGCAATCGAATTGATAAACGCGGTAATATCTATTCCGTTGATGGAACAGCTATTCGTTTTTCCGAAGCCGAAATCTTAGATGAACTTGAAGATTATCCAGAACGGTTTAGTCCCAATGTAATTCTTCGTGGCATGTACCAAGAAACCATCTTACCAAACATTGCTTTTATCGGTGGCGGATCTGAAGTGGCTTATTGGATGCAATTGAAGGAGTTGTTTGTGCATTATCAAGTTCCTTTTCCGGTATTGGTCTTGCGCAACAGCTTCATCATCATGAACCGCAAGCAGCAACATAAATTGAGTGAGCTTGGTATTGGGGTTGCTGATTTATTTAAAGATGAAACGGCATTGGCAAATGAAATGGTGGTGAAATGGACGGGTCTTCCATTGGAATTGGATAAACAAATCACACAGGCGAAAGAACTGTTTTCTAGTCTAAAGAAAGAAGCGGGGTCGGTAGATAAAAGTCTTACACAACATGTGCATGCCTTAGAAGTTGACTTGCTTAAAAAAATCGAAACGCTGGAAAAAAAGATGTTGCGGGCAGAGCGAAAAAAACAATCTATTCAACTGCAACGCATCTGGAAATTAAAGAGTGAGCTTTTCCCGAATAATAATTTGCAAGAAAGGGTAGACAACTTTATGCCATTTTATGCCGCATACGGACAAGGATTCATTCGCTCAATCGTAGCGAACTCATTATCCCTAGAACAATTGTTTATTGTATTGACGGTCGACTAAGATCAACTAGTCGAATCCATTGCTATAGCCTTTGCCTTTTAATGCTTTGGCTTTTGCTACGACATCCGTTTTCATTTTCTCTTTGAAGGCAATCAATTTTTTTTCAATTGATTTTGAAGAAGTCGATAAAATAGATGCGGCAAGTATGCCTGCATTTTTTGCACCGTTTAATGCAACGGTAGCAACAGGTATGCCATTGGGCATTTGTAAAATAGATAAAATAGAATCCCATCCATCTATAGAGTTAGACGATTTAATGGGAACGCCAACAACTGGAAGGGTAGAAACAGAGGCAACCATCCCAGGAAGGTGAGCTGCGCCGCCGGCACCTGCAATAATTACTTTAATGCCTCTTGATGCTGCTGTGGCAGCAAACTTCATCAAGCGTTCAGGTGTTCTGTGTGCGGATACTACCGTTAATTCAAATGGTATGCCAAACTCCGTTAACTGATCAGCTGCTGCATTCATAATCGGCAGGTCGCTATCGCTTCCCATGATGATGCTAACAATGGGTTTGCTCTTGGGTGATTTGGATTTAACTGGCATAGTGTATGATTTATATTTTTTTATCTCCCTTTACAAAAAGGGTATGTTTAATTCTATTCGCTTGCTGAAGAAGCTCTGTTCGGTCTTCACTCATGACGGTAGCATGCCCCATCTTTCTTCCTGGTCTCGTTTCCTTCTTGCCATACAAATGTACGTATGCGTTGGGAATGGACAAGACTTCATTCAATCCTTCATAAATCGCATTTCCTGTATAGCCTTCTGAACCAACAAGGTTTACCATGACAGAAGATATGATTTTCTGCGTGTTACCAAGTGGGTAACCTAAAATCACCCGCCATAACATATCAAATTGAGAACTATAATGCGCTTCAATCGTATGGTGTCCTGAATTATGAACCCGTGGCGCTGTTTCATTCACCCAAACATTATTGTCTTTGTCAGTAAACATTTCTACGGCAAAGATGCCAGGGGAGTTGAGGTTTTTAGCAACAGCTAAAGCGAGTTCTTCTGCTTTCCACAACACATTTTCTGAAATGTTGGCTGGACAAATTTGATAATCAAGTAAGTTCAGTGATTGATCAAAGACCATTTCAACTGGAGGATAAATAGCAGCCGTTTCGTCATTGCCAATGGCTACGGTGATAGCCAATTCTTTTTCAATTGCTACCATTTTTTCTAAGACCGAAGGCGCATTAAATCCGAGATGAAGCTCATCTGCTTGTCGTATTACTTGAACTCCTTTACCATCGTATCCACCGGTAGCAAGCTTTTGCACAGCAGGCAGAAAAGAAACGTGATTAGTTAATTCTTCATGCGAATTAACTACATGAAAAGCAGGAGATGGAATTTGATGATGTTGGTAAAATTCCTTTTGAAGTATTTTATTTTTGATGGTTCTTAGGGCATCTGGCTTGGGGTAAATGGCGCATCCTTTGGCTTCTAGGGCATAGAGGGCGTCAATATTAACATTTTCTATTTCGATGGTAATGGCATCCAACCCTTCTCCAAATCGCATTACATCATCGTAGTTGGTGATGTCGCCTAACACAAAATGATGGCATAATGTTGCCGCCGGACAATCCGCCTCTTTCTCCATAATGCTTGTCAGGACTGGGTAATTTGCTGCTACCTGAAGCAACATTCTACCGAGTTGACCGCCTCCAAGAATTCCTACCTTTTTCATAATATAATATGATTTTATCCTGCTGAACCCCATTTTATGGGATGAACCCATCTTAGATTTCCTCTAAGATTGCAAATATCTTTAACTTATTGCTAATACAAAACCATTAATTTTGTAAAAGATTCAACATCCAACTCTAATTATGAAAAAGCAAACATTCGTGTTCACTGTTTTTTTGCTTGCTATGGTACACTTTAGCTTTTCACAAAGCTCATTTGTTGATTATCAAAAAAGCTTCTCGAGGGTTTCTCAGGCCTTCATCAATAAAGAAGTGGCACTCAAAAAGCAATTCGCTGCAAAGCATATTTCTTGGCCCCAAAAATACATGTACATCCGTTCATTTAAATACAACGGCGAAATGGAAGTGTGGGTCCGAAATAATACAGTCGACTCATTCACCTATTTCAAAACCTACAAAATTTGTGCATTAGCAGGAACATTAGGGCCGAAGCGCATGGAGGGTGACTTTCAAGTGCCAGAAGGATTTTATTACATAAATGATTTTAATGGCAACAGTACATTCCATCTTTCCTTAGGATTGAATTATCCGAACGCTGCTGATAAATTAATTTCCGATGCTGATCGTCCAGGCGGAGAAATATACATTCATGGCAGCTGCGTAACAGTAGGATGTATTCCTATTAACAATGATCAGATTGAAGAGTTGTATGTGCTTTCAACCTATGCAAAAGCTGGCGGACAAGATTTTATTCCTGTACATATTTTTCCAGCTAAATACCATGAGAAGAAAAGTGAGGAGTATTTAGAAAATTTTGTGCAATCAGAACCTGCATTGCGTGACTTTGAAAAGAACCTGAAAAAGGTGTACGACTTTTTTGAAAATCACCGTAAACTCCCTGTTGTAGCGGTAACCGATGCCGGGAAATATGTTTTTTATTAATCAACTATGATTATATCTGTAGATAACTTACGTAAGTCGTATGGTGAATTCGAAGCCGTTAAAGGCATCAGTTTTCAAGTGAAGCAAGGAGAAATATTTGGGCTGCTCGGTCCTAATGGAGCAGGAAAATCGACCACCCTTGAAATCATGGAAACCCTTCGGTCAAAAACTTCTGGACACGTAACCATCGGTGGATATGATCTTGATAAACATCCTGATGAAATCAAAAAGATCATTGGTGTTCAATTGCAAACCTCCGGGTTTTACCCTGGATTGAAACTTCTTGAATTAATAGAGTTATTTGCTGGGTTGTATAATAGAGATATTGAACCGATGACATTGCTTAAAAAAGTAAACTTGGAGGACAAGGCTAAGTCGATTTATAAATCCTTGAGTGGCGGACAAAAACAACGATTCTCCATTGCAACCACGCTCATAAATGACCCTAAGATTGTTTTTCTTGATGAGCCTACTACAGGGCTTGATCCACAGGCACGAAGAAACTTATGGGATCTCATTCTAGATATAAGGTCGCAAGGCACTACGGTTATCATTACTACCCATTATATGGATGAGGCAGAAGTGTTGTGTGATAGGGTTGCTATCATGGATGCTGGCCTCATTGTTTCCCTTGATCAGCCTGAAAAATTGATAGACGAATTGCTCGCTAGTGGATTCGAGAAGCAAAAAGGAACCAAAGGGGCAAACCTCGAAGATGTCTTTATTCAATTGACTGGCCATGCATTAAGGCAAGGAAGCTAGCGTTCCTGTGCTGACAAAATCTACCGCATGCTCAATTATATGTTAAAATAAAAACATCAATTCTGGGAGGTTGACTACTTGCACCCCTTTTATCATTAAATTTACACCCTACAAATACTCATTTATGAAGAAAATCTCATTGTCTCTTTTATGCCTTGTTGGAACTGTAGTGCTTATGGCTCAAACACCAAAGCCTGTTGTGGTAAAGAAAGCTGCGGCAGTGACTACGACTCCTGCTAAGGCTACTGATGTAAAAAAAGCTATTGCTACAACCCCTGCTAAGCCAGTTATCGTTCTTAAGAATGCTAACGATTCGCTCAGTTATGCCATTGGCGTATTGGATGGTAGTTTTTTCAAAACCCAAGGGTTGGATAAAGTGAATGCAGATTTATTAGGACAAGCATTCGCCGCAGTATTAAAAGGCAATACAATATTAACACCAGAACAAGCCGATCAAATTGTACGTAAAGGATTAAAAGAATGTGCAACCAGAAAGATTCAGCCTACAATAGATGCATGCAATAATTTCTTAGCAGAGAATGCAAAACGTGCTGGTGTAAAAACAACAGCTAGTGGACTTCAGTATGAAGTCATTCTGGAAGGGAAAGGTCCAAAGCCTGCTGATACCAGCAAAGTGAAGGTTCATTACGAAGGATTTTTGATTAATGCAACAAGGCCATTTGATAGTTCGCGCGATCGTGGTGAACCCGTTGTGTTTCCATTGAATGGAGTAATCAAGGGCTGGACTGAAGGGGTACAATTGATGCCTGTAGGTTCTCGATATAAATTATATGTACCTTATCAGTTGGGTTATGGTGAGCAAGGGGCTGGCGAATCAATTCCTGGGGGATCTACCTTGATCTTTGATGTTGAATTGTTGGAGATTGTAAACTAAGTCAGCAAACATGAATGTTGATATACGCTATCCCATAGGTAAATACCAATTGGTAGACTTTTCTGCTGCAGAAAAAGAATCCAAGTTGGCTGATATTATGTTTCTCCCTCGGTTGTTGGAGTTTGCTATCCTTAACCTTAATGAGGAACATATGCATGTGCCTTATCGAGAGGGCGGTTGGACGATCAATCAGATTATACACCATGTTGCTGATTCCCATATGAATGCATTCATTCGGTTTAAACTAGCATTAACAGAGGACAATCCTGTTATTAAGCCGTATGACCAAGATAAATGGTCTGCAAGGCCTGATGTGCTGAATGTTCCTGTGAACATGTCCATCACGCTACTCCATTCCCTTCATGCCCGTTGGGGTGAATTAATTAAATCGATGACGGATGAAGAATGGCAGCGAACAGTATACCATCCTGAACAAAAAAGAACGATCCCACTTTGGGAAATATTAATAATTTATGCATGGCATGGTAAGCACCATGCTACCCAAATTACAAACCTTCGCGAAGAGAAGGGCTGGTAGTAGAATCAACATGATACACATTCAGCAACATACATCACTTCAGTCATTCAATACATTTGGAGTGGATGTTGAAGCAGATTATTTTGCTCGATTTCAATCTGAAGAAGAGTTGATGGCATTGCTGAGTTCTCCTGAAATTCCACTTCATGTGAATTCAGATTATGCACATCAAAAAAAGATTTTCTTATTGGGTGCCGGAAGCAATATTCTGTTAACAAAAAATATTGAAGCACTCGTACTTAAAAATGAAATTGCTGGAATAGACATTGTTCATGAAGAAGAAGACAATGTTTATGTTAAAGCGGGGGCAGGTGTGGTATGGCATGAGTTCGTGCTCTATTGTGTAGCACATAATTTAGGGGGTGTCGAAAACCTTTCGTTAATTCCAGGTACAGTAGGGGCCGCACCGATTCAGAATATTGGCGCATATGGTGTAGAGCTGAAAGGTACATTTCATTCTTTAAGGGCATTAGATTTAGAAACGAACGAGTGGGTGAATTTCAGCAATCATGATTGTGCATTTGGCTATCGCTCAAGCATTTTTAAAACTACATTAAAGGGGCGGGTCATTATTAGCTCTGTTACGTTTAAGCTTACTAAAAAACATCAACTGCATTTGACATACGGTGCAATAAAAGAGCAGCTGACATTAAAGGGCATTGAAACACCAACTATCAAGGATGTATCCGATGCCGTAATTGCCATTCGACAATCTAAATTACCTGATCCGCGTCTGATTGGAAACGCCGGAAGTTTCTTCAAGAATCCGGTTGTATCTGCTGAGGTTGTAGATAACATTACTAAAGCTTTCCCTGATTTGGTTTCTAATAAGTCAGGTGATTTGTATAAACTCGCCGCCGGCTGGCTTATTGAAAAAGCCGGTTGGAAAGGGTATCGCGAAGGGCATGTAGGGTGCAATGAAAAGCAAGCCTTGGTGCTGGTTAATTATGGTGGAGCTACTGGTGCAGAAATTCTTGCACTCTCTCAAAAGATTCAGCAGTCGGTTCTCGACACATTTGGCATTTTGCTCGAACCAGAAGTGAATTTTGTTTAATCGCTATATCAATTATTCGATAGACCCTTTAGTGGTTGAGTCAACAGTTCATTTGCTCGATTTATAGTATTTTTCAAGATTCTCATCGAATTCTCGTTTAAATGCCAAAAACGAACTCTTCTCCAAGTTCTTTGTTTTATTTTTACAATCATGAAAGGATTTCAGTTTAGGAAATTTGATGCAAACGAGGGAGGTAAGTCAGACTTTGAAAACCTGCTTGAAATCTTCATGCAATTATTGAATCATACCAACGGCGATGCAGGTGAAGCATTGAGTTGGATGACCGAACTGGATAAGGAATATCAATTCAGCAAACCTCAATATGGCCTGGGTGATTTCATTGATGACCTAAAACAAAAAGGGTATATCGATGATGACAATCAAAAAGGCGAAATAAAAATCACCCCCAAAACAGAGCAAGGCATTCGCAAGCGTTCTTTAGATGAGATTTTTGGTAAACTGAAAAAAGGAAGAAAGGGGAGTCATACTACGTTTAAAAGTGGACAAGGCGATGAAACAAATCCTGAAACACGCCCCTTTCAATTTGGTGATGTGATGGAGCAAATCGATTTTGTAAGCTCCATCCGAAACTCTCAAATCAATAGAGGCATTGAATCATTTTCACTTCGCGAAGATGATTTAGAAATCAGGGAGACGGATATGAAAACACAAACATCAACCGTGTTGATGATTGATATCTCCCACTCTATGATCTTGTATGGAGAAGACCGTATTACGCCTGCAAAGAAAGTGGCGATGGCGCTAAGCGAGTTAATCAAAACGAAGTATCCGAAAGACACCTTAGATATTGTTGTTTTTGGAAATGATGCTTGGACGATTGAGGTGAAAGACCTTCCTTACCTGCAAGTAGGTCCTTATCATACGAATACTGTTGCTGGGCTTGAGTTAGCTATGGAGATTCTACGTAAACGGAAAAATCCAAACAAGCAAATCTTCATGATTACGGATGGTAAACCAACTTGTTTGAAAATAGGCAAGAAGTATTATAAAAATGCATTTGGCTTAGATCGAAAAATTACGGGCAGATGTTTGAACCTAGCTAGTCAGTGTAGAAAGCTAAAGATCGTGATCACAACGTTTATGATTACAAGTGATCCATATTTGCAAAGTTTTGTTCGCGCATTTACTGAAAGCAATAACGGCAAAGCCTTTTATGCATCATTGGATAAACTAGGTAGTTTCATTTTCAATGATTTTGAAAAGGGAAAGAAGCGAAATGTGTTTTAATTAATCAATTAATAAGCGCTCAGCGTAAAGCGTTCAGCGAAAAAAGAACATAATGAATAAGATCAAGACATTCGGAGAGTTGAAGGCTAGTGGATATATTTCTAAAACCATCAAAGAGGAAATGCGTCAGAACCTGATTAAGAAAATGCAATCGGGCGAAGAACGTTTTCCAGGTATAATAGGGTATGAGGATACCGTTATTCCAGATACAGAGCGTGCTATATTATCTAAGCACAATATGCTT
>CAMCBE010000074.1 GCA_945872805.1 Chitinophaga pinensis
AGTTTGTTTTTTATTGGAGATTTGATAAATAAAGGGCCCGACTCGGTTGGAGTGGTTCAATATCTCTATGCGTTGTCTAAAACCTATTCAATCAGTTTAATTTTAGGGAATCACGAAGAGAAATTTCTTCGTTATATGCAACATAAACAGAATAATTTTAAGGCCTTAGCCACTATGAAAATCACTCCCGATTTTGAATTGTTAGCCCAAAATTTAAAAACCGATGAAATTGATTTTTTAAAACAAAGTTTTTACACCTACTACCTTGAGCAGTTAAATTTAGTTCTGGTTCATGGAGGAATAACAAAAAATTGTAAAGTTGATTTAAGGATAAATTCACCATACAATTCTGAAAAGCGAAACAGTGAATTAGAACTACTTACTAAAACTAGGTTTCTAGATTCTAATGGTAAATTTGTAAGTTTGGGTTCAGAAAATGAAACAACTCCCTTTTGGGCAGATGCATATGACGGAAGCTACGGAAAGGTGGTTTTTGGTCATACCTCATTTATACAAAACTCGCCTAGATATTTCCCATACGCTATTGGAATTGACACCGGCTGTGTTTATGGCGGTTATTTAACAGCTCTTATTTTTACAGATAAAAAAATGACTTTTACCACAACTAAAGCTAATATTATTTATTCTACTAATTATGTCTAAATCAGATACCAAAGAAACAATCAATTCAAGTTCTCTAGTTATACTCCCATTTGAATTTATTCCCAGTACTGTTCAAAATGATTCAGGGTTAAATTCAAATATAAAAAACTGCATTGATAAAATTAAAATGCTGCCACAAACGAACACTGCAATTATAGATCCGTCAAAGTATAATAATTATATATCAAATTATATCAGTGAACAACCGATAGAGAGTGATGTAAGTTTTTTAAATTCATTCACTATAGATATTGGTAAGCTAAAGCGAGTAAACTCCGACACTACCGAAGTTAAATTTGCAACAGAATTTCAAAACATATCAGTGTTACACATAGGAGACAGTTCTCTTCAAATTAAAATTGATAGAATTAACATTGTTATAAATGAGATTGCACAGCTAGGTTATTTTATTTTTAAAATAGATTATATAGATACCGAAACCGAAACTAATGCTCTTAATATATTAGCAGAACTTGATTTTTATAGGTTTTATCAAACTGATAAAATCACTAAGAATAACAAAGATTTAGATAAAAGATTTGCAATAAAATCATTTAAAAAGAATTCGGATAAGGAAGGTAACGATACTTCCAAAACAGATTATTATTCATTAATTGAAATCATTGAAACTTATTTTGATTGTATTAGTAATTCGGTCCAGTTTATTCATTCAAAACCCATTATGCTTCATTTAGTTTCTAATAGAATGAACCTAGATTCTTCCGATTCAGATTTAGCAAACACTTGTTATAAAGTACTTAGAATTCCATCTAAAAATAGTTCAGGAGTTCATGTAGAACAGGACAATGAAACGGTAAAGATGCATTCTCCAGATTCGCATATTTCCTTTTGTACAATGTCTGAAGGCGCAATAATCATAGACACCATTACTGGTGAAAAAAAAGGAAAAATCAACGATTTAGTAAATAAGTATTTCCCGGCTTTTATTCTAGCGCTAAACCAACGAGAGGTTATGCTAAAAACAGCGAAAGACATTTCTCAAATATCTTATGATAATTTAAATTCAGAAGATAGAAAAACACTTAACAAATTGGGTCAATTGAGAAAAACATTAAACCTTATTCAATTAAAACAGATTTTTTACAACATAAGCTTGTATAATGAGATTGAATTATTCTTTTCAGAATTACAAAGTAAATTTAGAATTGGAACTTTATTAAATGACAATAATGTTAGCATTGAAGCTATTCATTCGCTATTGGAAAATGAACGCATTGAAAATGAAATAAAAGCAAAAAAAAAGAGAGATGATAACTTGGCGCTAATTTTAGGTGTAGTTGGTTTGTTTGGTGCAGCTTCTGCAGTTATTGATATATATTATTTTTTCTTTAATCCGGATTATTTTAATCATCGGTGGATACCAATATCTGTATTTTTATTTTTAGTAACTTGTTTATTTTGGTTTTATAAAAAGAAGTAATACTAAATCAGAATTAATAGTTTAGCATAAAGAAAAACAATTAGAATTAACTTTTACATGTATGTAATCTAATAAAATTTTTACATCATTCAATTAGTATAAAAATGAAACAAAACCTTCACAAATTTGATATAGCGGAACTCCCGGTTCATATTGCTTTTCCGCTTTCACGTTTATTAAATTCTTCAAACTATTTCAAAAAACTAAATCTAATTTCAGATGTACTTCTTGGTTGCTTGAGGCTATATGGACACGCATTGATTAAAATTGCTGAAAGTGAAAATGCCATTACTGACGCAATGGAGCAATCTATAGAAACATTAATGACTAAAGATAGTCATGGGCTTTGGAGTTCTACCATTGTGAAGTTAATTCAAGAATTGGACAAACAAAAATCGAAATGTTTATCGCCTGAACTTGCAAGTCTTTTTGGTGTATCAATAAAAAGTACAAAGCAACCTACCATTAAAAAAATGAGCGTTCACAATACCGTTATTAATGGAAAGGGACAGAAGCAGATTATTGAAATAAACAATACTCCTTTAGAACTATTAATTAATTATAGAAATAGATACGTAGGACACGGAACTGTATATTCTGAAATTGAAAGTAAGCATATTTATGACACCTATGAGCCAATATTTGGGGCATTAATTCAATCAATAATTGCATGTAATACTTTTCAATTTAAAGATGTTAATACAGGATTGAGTATTCATGGATTTGATATTTCTTGTTCAGGTAATATTAAATTAGAATACATGTCAAATGAATATATGCTTTTATCTGAGCATCAACTATTAATAGAAGATGTAAAAAATCAATTAGCTTCGAAAGCAAAACTGAATTTCACTATTGATAATAATGATTCAAAAATCATTGATACCTATCCTTACTTTCTTGCACATCCATACAAGCGATCTTTAGAAGAGGAAGACAGTTTTAAACGACTTCATCTCTTGAAAGAGGTTTTCCTGAATTATCTAAAATATCTAGGATTATTAACGGCTTCTGAGTATTTTAATAGTGATTTAAAAATTGGAGAAATTAATCGTGCATTTAAAAATTTCTTATACAGACCCCAATTTGGACATTGGAATGCATTTATGCGAAGCGCTATTCAGGCACTTAACGAACACAGTCATACTTGGTTTGTGAAAGAACTTCCGGATTATTATAATTTAATCGAAACCCAACCATACGCAATCAACGGAGAATCTTCGATAGGAAAGCTAATTGATTTTCGTAACCACCATTTAGGCCACAGTACAGTGCCCTCAGAACAAAAGTGTGAATCGTTGTGGGCTAAAAATTTTACATTACTCAAGGATTTATTAATTCAGATGGAATTCTGTAAAAACTACACTATCGTCAGCAGCGATAAGACAGTTTCATGGAGATTAATGGGAAATGAAATTACACAAGTAAATCTCAGACAGAAATTAAAGTCTAATGTGGCTATTCTCAATATCCATAATGAAGAATTGAGTATAGTTCCTTTTTTCATTTTACCCGGTGAGTATTTTATTAAGGAAGTGTCAGATCGAGCTAAGTTGATGGTCTACGAACAAAATACTGGAAGTCGAATTGTATTCTTTAGTCCAGAAAGTGTTCATGGCGAAACTAATAATGAGATAGTTCTAGAACAATTAAATCTCATGATTCGAGAGAAAGAAAAACAGGAACCAGTATCAATAAATGAATTGGACGAAGTAAGTTGGAAGTCGCTTTTAAAGGAAAACAATGATTCAACTATTCAATCTCTGTTGAGCGAAAAGAAAGTAATTAAGGGCATATACCAAGAAAGACAAGATGCAGAAGTTGCCCTTCGATCATGGATTGGAGCTAGAGCAGGATTGTTCTTTTTGGCTGCAGAAGCGGGTAGTGGTAAAACAAACTTATTAGTAGAAATGAATCGACAATATCAAGAGCGAGGACTTGATACTGTTTTACTGCGTGGCAATCGCTTTCGCACACCAGACATTTGGGAAGAGTTATGTTACCGCCTAAACCTTAAATCAGAAAGTACATTTGAGGAGGCAGGTTTTGTAAACTACGAACAAGAAAAGCCATTAATGATTCTCATTGATGGCGCGAATGAAAATTCTAATTCTAAAGGTTTATTTGAATCAATTATTAAGTTTTTGGACTTGCATAAAGGTGGCCATATTAAAGTTGTTTTAAGCTGGCGTGTAAATACCAAAAGTGAATTACCCCAAGCAGATGAAAAGTACGAATCTATAATTTATAGTGATGCCAAAGAAGAAAATCGTGATGAGAATATCATAGCAAAATCATGTCATTGGCTTAAGCCATTAAACAAAGTTGAGGTTGAAGGGGCTTGGAATAAATATATAAATGATAAGCAAGATAAAATTCGCCGTAAACCTAATTTCTCTTATGAAGAATTGACCTATCATGACCGTTCACTCAGCGACCAGCTAGATAATCCATTACTATTAAGATTGTTTTTAGAGCTAAATAACGGAAAAGGATTGCCAAAAAGCAGAGGTGGCTTCATCAGTATTTGGACATTATATCACGAAAAATTAATTTCACAATAAGCAATATGACAAATAATAAACTTTTGTTATTTCGATTGGCCGAATTAATGCTCGAACAGGAACAACATGTTTTGTTGGTTGACAATCTTTTTGATGATGAGCAAATTGGTGATAATGTAAAAAGCATTCAAATTGATTCGCCATATCAACAAATGATATTAGAAGGAGTCCTTACTGAATCTGTTCTAAACGAAATGCTGCATGTGAGTTTTACGGTTGAGGGGTATTTTCATTTTATTTTGGGGGAAGTTATTTATCATCAATCGAGTAATAAAGAATCTTCATACTTAAATAACTTATTGTATCATAACCGATTGAATGGCATAAATGAGGGAGTTGAACAATGTCTCATCATAGAAGTGAATCAAGGTCGTTTGGGAAGACTTGTGGAGTTAATTGATGAAGGTGGCGAGGCTGAAAAAGTAGTGCGTTTTCCCCTTGTACATGCATTTATGAAAAACAATGTAGAGGATGTTTTCCAAACCCTAATGGAGAATCCGTCTATCTACGATTGGAATGTAATTAAACATGTTCGGGGAATTTTAAAAGAAAATCAAAAGCAATTAGTTGTAGAAAAATTGGATGGAATTATAAAGGAATCCATTCAGCTAAAAAATACTATTAATGATTTATTGCTTTGCGAAAAGCAATTAGAATTTCATGAGGCTTTGACATTAATTTCATTTTACACTGAACTAAATGCATTAGACCAAGCAAAAAAATATTTTACTCAATTTATAGAAGAGGCCGAAAAAAGAAACTACCGAGATTCGTTAGTTGAAGCACTTGAAAAGCTAGGTGATAGCGAGTACAAACGTTCTGGTCAAGATGGATACAAAGCCGCTATGGAAGCACTTAGTAGAGCTGCTGAAATGCGGGAATCGGAAACATTGATTCAAAAAGATAAACTTAAAAACACATACCGTTTACTAGGTTTTGCTTATTTATCTCTTGGTTTACAAGTGATAAAGTCTACTGAATATTTTGAAAAGGCTAAGGCCATAATGTTAGAAGAATCATCTGATTCTGTTGAATTAGCAGAAATCAATTTATACATCGGCTTGGTTAATTTTTGGCGCGGTCTTCGTGGAGTAGGTCGATGGGGTCATACAGATTCATCTTTGTTAGAAGGTATTGAAATTGATCTTTTTGAATATGCAAATGAACAATTTCAACTAGCATTTAATTACCACTTCAAACATCTTGGAAAAACGCATCCGCAAACTTTAAAAGCTATTCATTATCTCCAGGAGAATCGATATGCTATGGGTAATTATGAAAAAGCAATACCTTGGCTAAAAAAATATGTTGAAGTTCTTCTTTTTAAGACCAAAGAACATACCGATAATTTCTATTTCTATTGTCTTATCGTTTCACTAGAGGAATATGCAAAACAAATTTCTAATACAAACAAAGAAAAGGCCCTGAATTTAATCAATGAGGCATTGAACTATATCTTAAAATATGATGAGAACCATCAAATAGCCAATCGGTTACTTAAGTTAAAACATGAAATCGAGATTGGAGAACTTGAAAATATCCAATATACACATATAAAAGATTTACTCCCACTTAAAATAGATTCCAATTATAAAGGGGTTTGGATTAAATGGCGGTTTTCTGAACAATTAAAAGGTTTTCAAACCAATA
Source organism: Chitinophaga pinensis (assembly GCA_945872805.1). Classification (GTDB taxonomy): domain Bacteria; phylum Bacteroidota; class Bacteroidia; order Chitinophagales; family Chitinophagaceae; genus Pollutibacter. The sequence continues at coordinate 6,319 of CAMCBE010000074.1, forward strand.
ATTCTATGGTTGATGCCAATGGTATTTGGTTTTTTCATCTTGAGAACAAACAACTTGTTTACTGGGATAAGTCAAAAGATTTGTTGAATTCATTCTCGCCAACTAATTGGCCTGAGGGTTGTGGAAGGGTTGTTTATGATAATAATAATCAAGTTTTCTATGCCTGGTCTTCTATTCGTTCTACAGTTTATGAACTTATATCTCCTAAAGGAAATTGGACGCGAATCTCATTTGGTGTTCATGATGTGCATGCATGTGGAGCTTCTTTTGGCTATGACCAAATAAATAATCGATTATACGAATTTGGTGGATATGGTTACTTTACTTACAAGAATTGGCTTTGGGTATATGATATTGCCGATAAGAAATGGACGCAATTGAAGGACAATAAACCTGGTATTGCTCCATATCCTAGAAATGGGCAGTTATTGCCTATTGAAAATGGAACCAAGTCCATATTAATTTCAGGAATTGGAAGCGACACCGGAATTCAGCGTGAGCATAAGCCAAGAATGGGTTTAGGAAGTGCAACAGATGTTGGTTTTTTCACATGGCTTAGAGATGCGCACGAGTTAGACCTAAATACCATGGAATGGAAAACCATACTTCCTGCAAATCATGAATCAATAAGGCATGAAGGAGCTATGGGTTATATTGATAAATTAAATATGATAGTGAATTGGTCAGGAATTGTGCCATCACCCATTTTTGGTGAAGCTTCAGAAATACAAAAACAATTGTCTTGTTGGCATTTAAGCAAAGATGATGGATTCATGAATATTTTATTTGAAGGTGATGAAGTACCACAAACGGATTGTGTATTTGTATCAGTAAAAGATTCAAAAGATTTATTATTAATTCATACAGACGGAATTTGGAAATTAACTATTTATGACCTCTAACCACCTCCTTCTATATCGCCTTGCCGAACTGATGCTAGAACATGAGCAACACATTTTGCCAGTAGATTTGTTGTTTGACGATGAGCAAATTGGCGATTTTGTGAAGAGCATTCAAATTGATTCTCCTTACCAGCAAATGGTGTTGGAAGGTGTTTTAACGGAGTCTGTTCGTGATGAAAAACTCTATGTGAGCTTCACCGTGGAAGGTTATTTCCATTATGTATTAGGGGAAGTTATTTATAATCAAACAAATGGAAAGGGTCCTGAATCTTTAAAGCAAATAGTTGAAGAATGTAAACTGAATGGGGCAAAAGAAGGAGTTGAGCAGTGTTTGATACGAGATGTATTGGTAGATGATTTATCAAGTTTGATGTGGTTGATTGATGAGGGCGGAAAAGTTTTAGACATGTGTAGCATTCCACTTGCAAATGCATTTTTAGTTGTCAAAGGAAAAGCAAAAACAGAGGATGAAAAAAGACAATTACAGCAAATACAAGTATATGAAGTTTTCAATCAACTATTTAAAAAAATTACTAATAATGATATATCAATTTTAGAAAAATCAATTGATTATCTTAAATCTGTTCAGCAAAACAAAATAGTAGAAATTATTTTTATCAAAATTAATGAGACAATACCTCCTAAAAATATAAATTATGCAACATTATATGTTGATTCCATTCAGTATATAGCTGTTGAAAAAAGAGAAAAACAACTAGATAATATTCTTCAAATTGAATTTGAAACGAATAATCTGGAACTTCTTTCCTTATTATATCAAAGAATTGCTTCTCAATTTGATTATATTTCAAAATTTACAAAATCATTGGAATATTTTATTAAATCTTTGGAAATTGAATTAAAAATATATGGTAAACAACATCCAAATATTGCATCTTTATATCATTATATTGGTGTTTTATGGCAAACAATAAAAGAATATGAAAAAGCATTAGATTACCATCAAAAGTCTTTAGAAATTAGAATTATATCTTTAGGAGAATTTCACATTGAAGTTGCTAATTCATATAATAGTATTGGAAATATTTGGAGCAGAAAAGGTTTGCATAGCAAG
>CAMCBE010000075.1 GCA_945872805.1 Chitinophaga pinensis
TGTCCAATTGGATATTAGGTTGCGCAACACCAAATTGGTCAATACGTTTTCCAAGTACATTAAATGTATTGCTTACGGCACCTTCAGCTGATGTTTTTAATTTCGTTATAACATCGTTGTCATTATCTTCGATTTTAATAGTTCTTCCGCCTGTTCCCGCAAATAGGGCTGCAAGGCGTGCATTTGGGTTTTGCTTTTTGTATGCATCAGCAAACAATGATATAAAGTCGGCATCACTATTTGATTTTGCAAGGATGGCAGCGTTAATGGCATTGTTCAGTGCTGCGTCTTTAGGGTTGTTTGAAAGGGACTTAATTAGTCCTTCAAGTTCAACCTCAAGTGTAACACTCATTCCACCTTGAAGATCTAGTCCAAGGTTTAGTTCTTGCTCTTTTGCCTTTTGGTAGGTGATGGCACCGGTTATGCCATAGGTAACATTAGTTTGCTTGGTGCTATCAAGAAGACGGCGTAACCTTTTGTTATACTCACGATCTTTTACTTCTGTTCCTTCATTGGAAAAATTTGCATTGACAAACGCAGTAGCCTTATCCTGCTGTTTCTTCTCATGGTTACGAACCACCAGCGTAAAATGGAGCTGGTAAAGAGAAATAACGATTAAAGCAATTGCAAAAAAACGTACCAAGCCTTTTAGTTGCATATAAATTCTAGTTTACTCTTTTTTAAATTCCCTTTTTGGTAGGGCGGGCAAAGATAGGGATTTTGAGGTCAAAATTCGATCTTCAGCCGTCGATTTTCATCGGTTCGGCTTACCTGAATTTGGCTATTATAGGAACCCTTTTTTAGTATTTTTAAAAATATTGTGCTATATCGATTTTACATATGTGCTAATCCCGTGAAAATCTTTTCAGTTTTCTTTACATTTGCGTTAAAATTCACTCAATATGAAACTTTCTTCCCGCTTAGACCTTTTCGCAGAACCGGAAACATTAAAGATGGCCAAATTAGGTAGAGAATTGAGGTCACAGGGGATTGATGTAATTGACCTTTCCCTTGGTGAGCCAGATTTCGATACACCCGAACATATAAAAGAGTCATTGAAAAAGGCTGTTGATGATAATTACAGTCATTATACACCAGTTGCTGGCTATCCTGATTTGAGGGAAGCAGTTTGTACAAAATTGAGAAGGGATAATGGTCTTGAATACAAGCAAGAAAATATTTTAGTGTCAACAGGGGCTAAGCAAAGTCTTGCCAATGTAGTTATGGCTGTCGTTGACAAAGGAGATGATGTGGTGATCCCAACTCCTTATTGGGTAACCTATTCAGAAATCGTTAAGCTAGCAGAAGGAAATGTAGTACTTATCAGAACTTCGATAGAAAATAAATATAAGCTAACCGCAGCTGAACTTGAGGCGGCGATAACACCTAAAACCAAGCTGTTTATATTTTCATCTCCATGTAATCCAAGTGGCTCTGTTTATTCCAAGGCTGAGTTGAGTGCCTTAGCAGAAGTATTTAGTAAGCACCCTCAGGTTTTCATCATTTCTGATGAGATATACGAATACATCAATTTTGTAGGAAAACACGAAAGTATTGCACAATTCGAGGAGCTAAAAAATAGGGTCATCATCATCAATGGGTTGAGTAAGGGGTATGCTATGACCGGGTACAGGCTTGGTTATATTGCAGCTGATCCTGCAGTTGTTAAAGCATGCGAAAAGTTACAAGGACAATACACCAGTGGTGCAAATGCAGTAACCCAGCGTGGGGCAATTACTGCGTTGACAGGCGATTTGAAACCTAGCATGGAAATGAATGTAGAGTTTACGAGAAGAAGAGCCAGAATGCTTGAGTTACTTGAAGGGATTCCTGCAGTGGCTATTGCAGAACCAGATGGAGCCTTTTATGTATTCCCTGTAGTGAAGGCTTATTTCGGAAAAAAATTCGGGGATGAAGTGATGAAAGATGCGGATGATCTTTGTATGTATCTTCTCAATACCGCACACGTTTCAACCGTAACGGGTAGAGCCTTTGGCGAACCAGATTGTATTCGAATTTCCTTTGCGAATAGCATGAATAAAATTGAAGAAGCCATGTCTAGGATTACTAAGGCGATGGCAAATCTTAGCTAGGTATTTCACTCATCTAGGTATTTTTGTAATTACCTAAGCATTACCGATTCTTTTACTGTTTAGGTAATTACAAAAACTATATTTATCATTATTTGATTTAACATGGTTTAGTGATAAGAAATGAGTTAAAAGAGTTTATTTTGAGGTACAATCACGCATGAATTTTACAAAATCCATAAACTCTAATATTTCTCGTGCCCTCTTTTCGAAGAACATACTATTGAGTGCTCTATTTCTTCTGTCAATGTCAGTTCAAGGGCAGAAAATGGTTATCTCTGAAGGTGATACATCAATCTGTGTTGGAAATCAGATTACGTTGAATGCTAGTCTGTCAATTGGTTCGTTTGTCTACTTTTATTCTGCGAACGGGAAAGCGTATTTTCTTGATACAATTTCTAGGTCATGGAGTGGGGCGAAAGCTGCAGCTGCCTCATATGGGATGAAGCTGTGGATGATAAAGCAGAGTAGTGAAGGCTCAGCGGTTTGGAATACGATTCCAAGTAAATTTAAAGCAACAAATTCATTTTTTTGGATTGGACTTTATCAAGACCCAGCCATTGAGCTTGCAGGTGGTGCTTTTACAGATGGTTGGAAATGGGTAGATGGAACTCCTTTAAACCCTGCCTTAACCAATTGGGCCGGTAACATAAATGAACCAAATAATCAATTTCAAACAATTACTCCTGCGAATTTTGGGTCCATGGGTTTTAATGGAACGCAGTCCCTTTGGAGCGATATGCCAGATACTCCACCTGCTTCTTATTTTGGCTATGCCATTGCAGAAATGCCCATTGCCTCAGCTCCAACTTTTGTTTGAAAAAGTCAAATAGGGGTGTCGGCACCCATTACGACTAACACGTCTCTTCCCGTTATTACAGTACAGCCGTCTGTTACTACATCCTACTCCGTCTCCTTGAATATGGGTACAGGAGTAGTTCAAAGTATTCCGATTACCGTTACAGTTAATCAGCCACTTTCAACAGCACCTTTTAGTATAGCGGCTGACTCCATAAGCTGTTTAGTTCAAAATAAGTTCAATTTTATTTTGGATCAATCTGGTATTGCAGATCCCGCAACAACTACTTACTTGTGGGATTTTAAAGATGGGAATAAGTCTTACCAAGGTTCTAATCTAACGCATCAATATAGCGCACCCGGATCATATGCTGTCTCATTGACTGTACGCGATAAAAACGGTTGTCCCTCAACCTACACCCTGCCAACTCCAATAGTTGTTAGGAATGCACCTTTGCCAACCATTATTTCAGCACCTCAAAAAAATATTTGTCAAGGTCAATCAAGTACGATTAGTATTCCTAATCCTCAAGCTGGGGTTGGTTATACTTGGACTGACATTAGTGGAAATATTTTAGGATTGGGAACAACAATTGTTGCAAGTACAACTGGTAAATACATTTTGGAAGCTATGTTGATTTCATCTGGATGTAAGGACACTGTGAATACCGAAATTCTGGTAAACCCACTTCCAATAACTCCCTCAATAACTGCAGTAGGTGCTGTTGTCTGTCAAAATGATAGTTTACTTCTGTCAACTGTTCCGACTGGTGAAACATTAACGAAATATACTTGGTACAGTGGATCAATTCCTTTGCCAGATTCCTTGACTACAACCGTGTTGGGAAACTACTTTGCTAAGTCGCCGCCGGTCTTAGGCGCAGCAGTTCAGACGGTTGGTTTTTATGTCGTTTCTACCGATAAAAATAAGTGCAATTCATTACTTTCTTCCCCTTTCAGCATCACGTTCAATCCCTCACCAAGCGTTCAGATTTCTTCCAGTGGAATGCCTACTTCCTTTTGCATAGGAAATAGTGTTGATTTAGCTATAACTAACCCGCAAGGTGCGTTGAATTACTTTTGGTCAAAGGATAATATAGTAGATCCTTAATTAAACAATATAACTTCAAATACCTTTGATTCAACAGGAACATACCGTGTCAGGGCTGTTAATTCGCCTTATAATTGCAGTACTACTTCAAATCCAATTAATGTTGTAGTAAATAATTATCCTCCAATTCCTATAATCATTCCAGATGCAACTGCCCCAGAAATAACGCCAACAGGGTTTAAGATTTGTCCAGGAACAAATTCAAAACTGAGCACATCGCCATTATTAGGAGCATCTTATCAATGGTTTATTAATGATACTATTATTCCTTCTGCGCAATCACAAAGTGTAACGATTAATAGAGCAGGAGCATATACAGTAGAAACTTCTCTAAATGGTTGCGCAAGTGGTTCAACTAAAACCATGGTTGGGTTATTGCCAAGGGCACAAGGCATTTTTATTCCACCTGTGTTAAAAACAATATGCAATGGATATACATCCACATTGAATGCGAGTAATGCTTTCAGCTATCAGTGGTATCTCAATTATAAGCCTATCGATTTAGCAACATCAAATTCATTTAATGCTGCAAGTTCAGGTGTGTATCAAGTGGAATTTTTTACAGACAAAAGATGTAAAAGCATGAGTGATAGTTTAGCCATTCTATCCATACTTTAAAAGCCTACTCCCGCCTTCACCTATGATTTATTCTGTGTGAATGTGCCATCAATATTTACCAATCAAAGTACCTCGACCAATAGTGGACCTGTAACCTATCGTTGGGAATTTCAAAATGGCGAGACGAAGGATTCCGTCGACGTCATGCATGCTTTCCCAACAAGCGGATTATATAAAGTGATCTTGAATGTAATACCCACAATTTGTCCGCAACTTGTAGATTCAATTAGTGCAACCATTCTAGTGGAGAGTCCACTTAATGGCATCCGTTATCCACCTGTAGAAGCGCGAGTGGGAAAGCCGATTAGTTTAATCGCGAGGTCATTTGGAGTTGCTTTTGAGTGGGTGCCTTCGACTGGACTTGATAACCCTAGTATCAGGATACCGCTTTTGATACCAACAACAGAGCAATTATATACCGTAAAAATTTTAAATAGAGCAGGTTGTCTTAACGTCGATTCTGTTTTGGTCAGGATATTTGATGAGCAAGATATTTTCGTTGCAGGAGGCTTTACGCCAAATAATGACGGGAAAAATGATAGAATATATCCATTTCTAGTTGGCATTAATGCATTCCATTATTTAAAGATTTTTAATCGGTGGGGTAATTTAGTATTTCAGACAACCTCAGTTGATCCTGCATTGGGATGGGATGGAAAATATAAAGGAAGAGATCAGCCTGCCGATACGTATACATGGATCGTGGAAGGAGAAGGTGAAAACGGTAAAGTATTTAGGAAATCCGGAAGTTTAATTTTGATTCGATAGTTTTAAAATAAGTGATGATAAATAGTGTTATAAAATATTGTCTATTCGGTTTGTTCATCTGTATGCGTGTGTCTGCTCAAGACCCGCATTATTCACAGTATTTTAGTTCACCACTTTCATTGAATCCAGCATTTACAGGTTATTATGATGGCACGCATCGACTTGCTACAAATTTTCGCAACCAATGGGTTGGAGCAGGGGAGCCCTTTACAACTGCCTCAGCATCGTTTGATACTAGAGTGATGAGGGAAAAGTTAGGTAAAAATTTACTTGGACTTGGAGCAATTGTAACAACAGATCGAACCGCATCGGGGTCATATAATAGTAATTATTTAGCATTGTCGGCTGCATATCATCAAGCATTGGATGAAGATGGGACCCATCACTTGGGTATTGACTTTCAGGGTAGTTACGGCACTCGTATTCTTGATTATAACAAAGTTTCATTTAATTCACAGTTCGCTATTAGGGGATTCGATTTAACATTACCCAACAATGAAAACTTTGTTACCCGACGGGCTAACTATATGGATTTTAATTTCGGTCTAATGTATAATTATTTAAAAGATCGAAAACGATTTTATATTGGAACTAGTTATTATCATGTATCACAACCCAGCATGACATTTTTAGGAAATGATCCGTATACATTACCATCAAGATTTACTGTTCATTCTGGGGCATCATTCTTAGTTGGTCCGCAGGGTGAAGTTTTTCTAAGTGCTCAATATATGTCACAAGGTGCTGCCACCAACCAAGTAGTTGGATTAGCCTACGGGTATAGTCCTCATGAATTCAATGACGACAACGTTATTTATTTCGGTGCATTTTATCGAAATAAAGATGCTATTTATCCTTACGTTGGGTATCTTTTTAATGACTTACAAATCGGTGTCACCTATGATATTAATGTTACTAATTTACAAATTAGTAACTCTCGGAACAAGAGCTTTGAGCTTAGTCTTATCTATCATTTTTTCGATGCGAATGAAGTGCGTCGTGTGATGCCTTGGTACTAGTTTAGCTACCATGCAATTCCATAGTCCTCTCCATGATTACTAGATCCTCCCCATAAACTTCCATGTTTCCAATCAAACCAAATGGCATTAATGGGTCCAGAAGTACGATCGTCAAAGCTTAATAAATATCCCATTTTTTTCAATGTCTGTCTTGTCGATTCCGGCGTGTTTTCATGAAGTAGGATATTCCCTGCCCTAGGTTCTCTATCTTTTATTCTTTTACCTCCCAGGGAGAGCCAAAGTTGATTTGAATTAAAATTAGCTGCTTCTGTAGCTTGTTGTACAGTCATACCAAACTCTACCATATTTAAGAAAAATTGCAATAGATTTTGATCTTGTGTGTCACCGCCTTGAACTGCAAAGGATAAGAATGGTTTTCCATTTTTTAATGCAAGTGAAGGAGTTAGTGTCACCCTTGGTCTTTTTCCTGGGGCTACTACATTAAATGGATTTAACGTTGAATCTAATACAAAGCTTTGCATACGCTGACTCATGCCAACTCCAGTTTTTCCAGCAATGCATGCGGGTATCCAGCCGCCACTGGGTGTAATAGAAACGACCCATCCTTCTTTGTCTGCCGCCTCTACTGAAGTTGTGCCTCTCCATAGTCTATCCTGGTAAAGATCATCTGCTAACGCTAATGCACCACCATCGTGTTTTGGAAGAAAATTTCTAATAGTGCTGTCGTTGTTTTCAAATCCCCGGTGTTCAAGCAGCTCGGTGTATGGATTGATTTTATTCTCAAAGGGATAAGGATTTCCTGGTCCAATTAACGGATTATTTTTTTCTTGATCCAATTGTGAAGCTCTTTGTTTTGCATAGGCTTTACTAAGCAAACCCTCTATCGGTTCTTTTGGAGGAAAATTTGGATCGCCATAATAAAAATCCCTATCAGCAAATGCCATACTCATGGCTTGGTAAACAGTATTTATATACTTGGGGCTGTTATAGCCCATTGATTTTAAATCAACATTTTCAAGAATATTTAACGCTTGAAGCATAGACGGTCCTTGAGTCCATTCTTTCAATTTATATACTTCAATTCCTTTGTAGCTAACATGGACAGGTTCTTCTTCAACAGGCTTCCAATTAGCAAGATCTTGCAGGGTGATAAGTCCACCTTGCTCTTGCACGCCTCTAACAAATTCTTTTGCAATATCTCCTTTATAAAATCGATCATATGCTGCCATTATCTAAGCTTTTCTACTTAATCCTTTCTTGAGTGCTTGATGTTCTGCTTCAACAATTTTACTGAGTGTTATGTATAGGTCTTTTTGTATAAAAATTTCTCCGGGTTCAGGGGCTTCTCTTTTTTGATTTGCGTGCGTCAATAAAACGGCTTTACTATAAGGCCATTCTTTGATTAAATCTTTGCCTCTTTCAATGCTGTTGGCGGTTTGTGCATCGATAGGATAACCTGCTGCCAATTGCATAGCGGGTGCCAGTACTTCTTTAAGGCTCATGGTGCCGTATTCGGAAAGCATGTAGCAGAGTCCTCCAGGTGTGCCAGGGGTAGTAGCAGCCAATGGGCCATATTCAGGAGGAAAATCAAATCCTTTCGATTTAAAAAAAGCTGGAGTAGCACCCGATGGAGCAACTCCCATTGCATTGATGGAAATAACTTTTCCTGTTTTGGGATTGTATATTAATGCTTGTGTTTTTCCTCCCCAGCTCAATACGTCCCACATGGTGCAGGTTGAAGCAAGCATGGCACATGCAACATCAATAGCATTCACGCCCTTATTGAAAATTATTGCTCCAGCTGTTGCAGCAAGGGGTTTTCCTGTTATAGCCATCCAATTGTTACCGTGTAAAGGAGGTTTTTGTGTTTGTTGCCCCAAGCCGTTTAATGAGATGATGAGCATCATC
>CAMCBE010000076.1 GCA_945872805.1 Chitinophaga pinensis
AAGAGGCAAGAGGCAATAGTGAATACAGAAAAGGGGCAGAGGCACAGAGGAGGCAAGAGGGAAGAGGCAAGAGGCAATAGTGAATACAGAAAAGGGGCAGAGGCACAAAGCAAGGCAATAGGGAAGAGGCAAGAGGGAATAGTAAAAGCGTTCAGCGTAAAGCGTAAAGCGCTAAGCAAACAACCCCTAACCTCGAACTCCCAACCCACAGCGTTCAGCGTCCAGCATTAAGCGTACAGCGTCCAGCGTTAAGCGTCCAGCATTAAGCGTACAGCGTCCAGCGTTAAGCGTTAAGCGTCCAGCGTTAAGCGTTAAGCGTCCAGCGTCCAGCGTTAAGCGTCCAGCGTTAAGCGTCCAGCGTTAAGCGTTAATACCCTACTCACTAAACTTATACCCTACTCCTCTTACCGATTGAAAATAACGAGGTTCGCGAAGGTCGGTTTCAAAATACTTTCTAAAATTCAGGATAAAGTTATCGATAGTACGGGTCGTAGGAAATACATTATACCCCCAAACTGCCTGCAATATTTTTTCTCTTGATACCACTTCATTTTTATACTCAATCAGCAGTTTCAGTAGCATAACTTCTTTCTTGCTAAGCGAGATTTCTTCCCCTTTAAAATTTATGGCTAACTGTGCCCTAAAATCAATTGCATTACCTCCAAAATCATAGGTGATACCCAGTGAGGTTTTTTCCTGAAGCTTTTTATTCTTTTCAATCAACTTCTCTACCCTCAGTAGAAGCTCCTCAAGATTAAATGGTTTTGTAAGGTAATCGTCAGCACCGCGCTTTAAACCCACAATTCGATCAGCACTTCCAGACCGAGCACTCAACATCAATATGGGAGTATCAATATTTTTTAATCGAATATTTTCACATACATCGAACCCATTAATTTCAGGGAGCATAACATCAAGGAGAATCAAATCAAAATACTCTTCATCCACCTTTTTCATAGCAATTGATCCGTTGTCTGCACAGCTCACTTCATACCCTTCTAACTCTAAGTTTATTTTTAGAGCACTTTGAAGGCTTTCTTCATCTTCAACTACCAATATCGATCCTTTGCTCGCATCAGCCATAATAACTATTTTGGAAGAATAATTTTAAAAATGGATCCATGAGGAATATTATCCTCTACATAAATTCTGCCTTTATGATCTTTTATAATTTTTGTACTCAAAAACAATCCAAGTCCAGTTCCCTTTGAAGATCGCTTCATTTCATCACCAAGTCGATAAAATTTTTCGAATATTTTCTCCTTTTCAGCTTCTGGAATTCCTGAGCCCAAATCAGCCACACTCAATTCTAAGGAAGAGCCAAAGTCAACTACGTTTATTTTAATGGAGTTGGTTGGAGGAGTATATTTAACGGCATTTTCAATTAAGTTATTCAACACCAATTGAAGCAAAAACTCTTCACCATTATAATAGATGCGTTCCGGCACATTAAATTCAAATAATCTGGCAGGGTATCGATTTTGAAACTGTTTTACCGCCTTCAACGCCATATCGGAGAAATCAAATTCATGGGGAGTTAATGTATAACCACCTGATTCAAGTTGTGAACTCAATAATATATTATTACACAATGCATTTAAGCGTTCAGTTTCATTAATGGCATTGCTAAGGATTTCCTTTTGCTTTGTTTCATCAAGCTTATGCCTCCGAAGGGTTTCGAGACTCAATTTGGTTACGGCAATTGGGGTTTTCAGTTCATGTGTAACCGCCATCATGAAATTGTTTTGCTGTAAATGAAATCGAAATTGACGCCTTACCGCTCCATAAACAAAAACAGCGCCTAAAATGGTTATTACCAAAAAAGTCAGCCCCTCCCCGATATATTGCTTCGCATTCCGGGCATGTTCATCTTTAATGATATCAAGCATGCCAACGTCCCCACCAGGATAAAGCATCAATTGCTGTTTCTGTAGGGCATACATTAAGTTATTCTGCTGGACCAATTCAAAATACCACCAAGCTAATGCCGCTAACAAATAGCAAAGCATAAACCAGTACATATAATTGACAAGTCGAAAGGAAATCCGGTCGAGAAGCTTTCGCATACTAGTTCACTTTTTCTAGGCGGATGCCAACATTGAAAATATAGTCTAATGGATCAACCCTCATGTCCTGCGCAACACGTAAGGTATACCGGCCAGGTTTATTGAATTGTACTGGATCACGATACAATAAAACCCGATGATCATATAAATCATCCATTCCTGAGCCAAGCCATCGCTTTTCTGTAGCTAATTGGATATCGAACCGTTCATTGCGAATCGTTTTATCACCAGGCAATTTGCTGGTGAGCTTTATCCAAATATTATTATATGCATAGGCATCTGCATGCCTAATGATAAAAAAAACCTTGTACGTAGAAACCGTATCTTCTATATCAAATGTGAATTCAGGCTGAAAGGATTGGTCCCATTCTTGCTTGGGGGTAAATACGACCTTTTCAAATAGATCAATTCTTGAACATGCAAAAAGGGAAATCAACAATATGGCAGAAAAAATTCGGACTGACATAGTGCGAAGTTAGGCTACTTAAATTAAAAAAGGAGGTGCAAGCAGATAGAAGGTTATAGGATATTAAGAACTTGTTCCTTTGCTTTTTCTAGTTCATCCTTCATTTCTACAACAAACTTCTGAATTTCTGAATCATAGGCCTTGGATCCTGTTGTATTTATCTCACGACCAATTTCCTGCAACAAAAAAGACAATTTTCTACCCTTAGCCACTTCTTCTTCGTTGATAAGTGTTCTAAAATAAGCACAGTGATTTGTTAGTCGAACTTGCTCTTCTGTCAGGTCTATTTTTTCAATATAATAGATTAACTCCTGTTCAAATCTATTTTTATCTACCATATCCTTACCCACTTGCTCTTCTAATAATTTTAGAATATTGTCCTTTATCTTTTGCTTTCGTTGAGGCTCAATTTTCATTAGCTTCTGCTGGAGCAGCTCAATATTTTGGATTCGTCCAAGTAATTCTGTTTCCAACACCTCACCTTCATTCATTCTATGGCGATTAATCATCGTAACTGCTTCAGTCAACACACCTTTGACTTTGGCCCAATCACTTACATCCAACACATCGTTTGCAGCAGCCACTACCTCTGGAAGTCGTAATATCGATGCCAGCAGTTGACTATCGTCTGCGTTAAGTCCATCTGCTAATTCTTTTAATTGAGTATAATACGATTTTGCAAGATCGAGATTTATGGAAGAAGGTTTAGCCGCACCATTTTGCTTTACATTAATGGTACATTCTATACTACCTCTTGAAAGGTTTTCCGAAAGAAAATTTCTGATTTCGAATTCAAAAGGCTTCAAAAGAGATGGAATCTTGAGCAAAAGTTCAAATTGCTTGCCATTGAGCGAACGGAGTTCTATAATGAAAATTCTATCGTTTATAGTGCATTCACCTCTTCCGTATCCAGTCATCGATCTTAACATATAAAATTATTTGACACAAGGTAAGAGAAATAATTGTGCTGAAACACAGGCAGGACAAAGATTTCAAGATGAACTATCAAAAATAAAAAATGAAAATGAAATTTTAACGACGCTCGATTTCACCTAAAGCACAAGGCCCGGTAGATACCGGGCCTTGTTATATATATGGGTTAATAAGTACTGGGAATAAATTCCCTTCACAATATTAAAAATATATTTTATGAATGAGAAATTTTTCTTTCACTATTTTATTCACATTTTTTTTCAATATGTTAATTACTCAAGATGAAAATTCACCGTTTGAACAAAAAAAGTATCATTCTAGCATCGCTATTTTAATCAATATAGAACAATCAAATGTTAAATAGAATAGATTCACTAACTGAGTTTTTCCATAACACTATCTTTGTTAAAAATCAACCACCATGAATTTTCCATCACCCGTTGCAATTAAATGGATTGCTGAATTGATAGGTGCATCATTGTATGGCAATAGCAATGGATTTGCAAAAGGCATCAACGAAATACATAAAGTGGAGGAAGGTGATCTTGCTTTTGTAGACCATCCAAAGTATTATCAAAAATGTATCGACTCTGCCGCAAGTTTCATCATCATAGATCAAAAGACTTCCTTTCCTGATCACAAAGCAATTCTTGTTGTTGAAAAACCTTTTGAAGCCTATTTGAAAATCGTGCAGCATTTCATGCCCTTTAGTCCAGCAGTTGATTTAATGAGCAAAACAGCATCAATAGGTGAAGGCACCTATATTGCACCAGGAGCATTTATAGGAAACCACGTAAGCATCGGTAAAAACTGCATCATACAACCCAATGTATCCATTATGGACAATAGTATCATTGGTGATAATATTATTATACAATCCGGAACAACCATAGGATCTGATGCATTTTATTATAACAGTAAAAAAGACCGTGAAGTATGGTATAAAAAAATGGATAGCTGCGGCAGAGTAGTGATTGAAGACGATGTAGAGATTGGAGCCAATTGTACCATTGACCGTGGTGTTACCCATGATACTATCATACGAAAAGGAACTAAAATAGATAACCTAGTACAAATTGGACATGATGTTGTTATTGGGAGAAATTGCTTAATCGCTTCTCAAGTTGGAATTGCTGGAGCAACCACTATTGAAGATGAAGTCATTCTTTGGGGGCAAGTTGGCGTCAACAAAACAATACGAATTGGCAAAGGGGCAATTGTAATGGGTCAGACAGGCGTAACCAATAATTTAGAAGGTGGAAAAGTATATATGGGATACCCCGCAGAAGAAGCCATGATAAAAAGACGAGAAATTGTTTGGATAAAACGAATTCCACAAATCTGGGAGAAGTTGATGTCAAAAGAATAATAAATCAACAGGATAAACACAACATACCTAACATGAAAAAAACCCTTTCCCTCATTCTTTTTTTAGGATTTATTTTTATAGGAAAATCCCAAAATTTTCTTATTTCAGGTAAAGTGATAGATGCTGAAACAAAACAGCCTTTGCAAGGAGCGTCTGTATTTTGTATTCAAACCACAATTGGGACAGTTGTGAACAGCGAAGGTCTATTCTCCATGCGATTACCATCCGGAGGGTATGAGCTGGGTATATCATTTAATGGGTATGAAACAATTTCAGAAAGAATCAATGAACATGTGGAGGGATTGGTAGATAAAGTATGGGAGTTGAAACCTAAGGAAAAAACATTGGAAGCAGTATCCATTGTCTTCACCAGTGAGGTAAAAGATGGCTGGGAAAAATATGGCGATTTTTTTAAGGCCCAATTTTTAGGTACTTCAGAAAATGCAAAGAGTTGTTCCATCACAAATCCAGAAGCACTACGTTTTTACTATTATAAGAAAAAAGATAAGCTCAAAATAATTACAAAAGAAGACTTAATCATAAATAATCCAGCCTTAGGCTATCAGGTACGCTATCAATTGGATTCATTCATTCATGAATACAAAACAGGTGCAACCGAATCTACAGGATTACCTTTCTTTAAACAACTTGACGGAACTGAATCTGATAGCTTAGGTTGGGTTGAAAAAAGATCTGAAGCTTATTATGGATCTATTTTGCATTTTTTCCGCTGCTACTACGACAGCACCTTAAATTTAAATGGATACAAAATTGAATATATAAATGAACAATCAGGATCGCCGATTCAATTTAAAAATCCATACGACTCAAGCATTTACTCAAAAACAATTCATGATGAGCTAGAGATTAATCTTGCTGGAAAAATTAGAGTGCAATACAAAGAGGAAAAACCGTCACTGATATACCTAACCGAAAAAAAACTTCCTGCCTCTACCCCATTTCAAATATCCATCATCAAATTTCTCAATGGAATAACCATTGAAGAAAATGGTTACTTCTACGATCAACACGATATTTTCTACTCCGGTTATATGGATTGGGAAAAATTAGGGGATATGTTGCCTTATGATTTTGATCTTTAGCCCTTAAAGATGAGGCAATAGGAAAGAGGCAATAGGAAAGAGGCAATAGGCAATAGGCAATAGGCAATAGGCAATAGGCAATAGTAAACAGCCACCAGCGTTAAGCGTCGAGCGTAAAGCGTCCAGCGAACAGCGAATCACCTACCCGAAAGTTGTTTAATATATCCAGCACATGCTTCTTGGATAGCCTTTGAAATAGGCTTAAATATGAATCCAGGCAAGGCATTGCAGATTTTAGAATTATCGAAATATACTTTTTGCTGAGCGGTTTCTGCCGTCTCTTTTGTCAATAAAGGATCTTTCCCTGTGATAATTCCTTTCACCCGCTCTATGCGCCAAACTAGTGAGGCTAAAAATGGCGTTACTTTTTTATAAGGTGGCCTTTTCCCAAAGGCTTCTGCCATTTCAGTAAATACAGCACGAAAACTTTTATCTTCTGAACTGATGATAAAACGTTCGCCCGAAATATCACTTTGCATAAGCAATATCATCGAACGCGCAACATCTTCTGCATCCACAAAACCACTTACCCCTTCTGTATACCAAGGAAATTCATTGAATGCACTCTTGAATGTAGCAGATGAACCATGAAGCCAATTTCCAACGCCTAGTATAATTACAGGATTAACAATTACCGTATTCAATCCTTCACTATTCGCTCTCCAAACTTCCAACTCTGCCAAATACTTACTTTTACCATAAACAGAAGGATTGGCATTGTCATCCCACGTAAGATCTTCTGTCACGGTTACATTATTTCGCTTTCTTCCTATTGCAGCAACTGAACTTACATGAACTAGTTTTTTTATGCCTGTAGCTAATGCAGCATTAACCACATTGGCAGTGCCTTCAACATTAATCTTCATGATTGTGTCGGCCATCTTAGGTGCAAAAGAAACAATCCCCGCACAATGATAAACGTATTCACATTGCTCCATTAAATCTGTCAACAATACAACATCCAGTATATCACCTTTTACCCATTCCACGGCGTCCAATTCAGCTTGCGTTAACGTTGTTGGCAATCCAGCACGATGTAGACCAATGATTTGCGTATTGGATTTCAACAATTCCCTTATGAGGTAGGTACCAAGCAAACCATTTGCTCCAGTTATAAGGGTTTTTGACATGATCTGGTAAAACGTTTAGAAAGGTTGAGGAAAGTTTAGAAAAGTTCAGGGAGGTTGAAAAAGTTGAAGGAATAAGTATACTTATTCCTATACGCCAGAGAATTGTTCTAGGAACCGCACATCATTTTCACTAAATAATCTAATGTCAGTGATGCCATATTTTAATAAGGCTGGCCGTTCAACTCCCATTCCAAATGCGAAGCCTGTATATTTTTCTGGGTCAATACCACAATTCTTCAAGACATTTGGATGCACCATACCACATCCTAGAATTTCAAGCCATCCAGTTCGCTTGCACACTGCACAACCATCGCCTTTGCATAGCATACAACTGATATCCATCTCTGCGCTTGGCTCTGTGAAAGGGAAATAGCTTGGTCTGAAACGAACCTTAACATCTTCACCAAACATTTCTTTGACGAAGAAATAAAGGGTTTGCTTTAAATCGGCAAAAGAAACATTCTCATCAATATATAATCCTTCAACTTGATGGAAAAAACAATGGGAACGAGCGCTTATCGTTTCGTTGCGATATACTCTACCCGGACAAATAATTCGAATAGGAAGTTGCTTTTTTCCCATCTCACGAATCTGCACGTTGCTAGTATGTGTTCGTAACAAAATAGCAGGATCGGTAGACAAATAAAACGTGTCTTGCATATCACGCGCTGGATGATTTTCATCCAAATTCAACGCAGTGAAATTATGCCAATCATCTTCTATCTCCGGCCCCTCTGCCACCGTAAAAGACAATCGCTCAAATATTTCAACAATACGATTACGCATTAATGTAACAGGATGCCTGCTTCCGGATGGCGTTGGCATACCAGGCAATGAAATATCCAATGAAAGTCCTGAGGCAATATTAGTTGATTCGATTTTTTGCTTTTCAGCTTCATACTTTTCTTCAGCAAGCACTTTAAACGCATTCAATGTTTGTCCAAATGACTTCTTATGCTCAACAGGCACATTTTTCATTTCTCCCATGATTGCCTTTACGATACCCTTAACGCCAAGAAATTTTATCCTGAACTGTTCAAGCCCTTCCGCATCGGCTGCGGAAAACGAATTGATCTCGTTATTGTATACCTCTATCTGCTTGATAATTGCATCCATGGTGCGAAGATAATAATTCATGCTGTCAATAGACACTTAGGGAAGGGTAGTTTTTTAGTGCCCC
>CAMCBE010000077.1 GCA_945872805.1 Chitinophaga pinensis
ATGTCTGGAATCATCAATATAATTTTGAAGAAAAATAGAAAAGCGGGCTACAATGGTAATCTTAGGGCGGGAATAGATTCTAGAGCTAGACCAAATTTTGGAGGAGACTTGAATGTTAAACAAGAAAAGATTAATTTCTTTGTCAGCTCAATGTACAATCAACGAAAATCCATTGGAACAGGCAGTTCAACCAGAGAAGAATTTATAACTACCCCTTCCATTAAATACGCGCAAAATAACAATCCATTAAGTCAAGGATTTTTTACATTCAATCGGATTGGATTTGATTATTTCATAAATAACCGAAACACGTTAACCATATCAGAGAATTTCGTTAAAGGTAAATTTGACAACTCAGATATACTTAACATTCAGACGGATACATTATATACAAACAATATCGAATCAACGCTTTCAAACAGAACAACCAGAAGTAGTTTTCAATTTGAAAATTTAGGATCTGCACTTGGCTATAAACACCTATTCAGAAAAAAAGGCATGGAATTAACCGCAGATGTAAATTTCAATCGCAGTAGGAATAAAAGTAATGGTGGATTTAACACCCAATATTTCGACATGAACAATACGCCCAAAGGTAACTTGATTGCCCAAAAACAAGAAGGAAAAGGCGGAAATGATTTCTACACTATACAAACAGACTATGTTAATCCACTTAGTGAAAAATCCAAACTAGAACTTGGATTGAGGGCAGCACTTCGCAAATTTGAAAGTAAAAATCTGAATTACGTATACGATATACCAATTCCATCGCTTAATGCAAATTACAAATACGATGATCGAGTGTTTGCTGCGTACGCAACATACGGAAATGTGATTGGTACTAAAACAAGCTATCAGCTAGGATTACGTGCAGAAAGTTCAAAGTATAATGGCACACTTATTACAAACGGAACTAGTTTCGGAAACGAGTACCCAATCAGTTTATTCCCAAGTATAAACCTTACTCGACAAATAGACAAAACACAAGACCTTCAATTCAGTATTGCACGCAAAATCCAACGCCCTAATTTTTTCCAGATTCTCCCCTTCCTTGATTATTCAGACTCGCTAAATATCAGCAGGGGTAATCCTGCATTGAAACCAGAGTTTACCAACTCAATCGAAATGAACTATCAAAAAACCCTCAAGAAAGGAAATAGCATTTTGGTTTCTGCTTATTATAAAATAACAAACGACTTGATTACCAGAAGTCAAATAAAAGAAGCTAGTGCTATTGCTGGCAAAGATGTATTGATCAACACATTTATCAATGCGAATAACAGTAAATCGTATGGTGCTGAATTTACTGCTAAAAATCCAGTGACGAAATGGTTAGAATTAACCTCAAATCTTAATGTATATAACTCTAGCATTAGTAGTACTTCAGATAATACAAGTATTAATAATTCTATCTGGAGTTTCTTTGCGAAAGTAAATGCGAACATCAAACTTCCATCTAAATTCACCCTACAATTAGCCTATGACTACCGAAGTAAATCTATCCTACCTCAAAGTGGTGGAGGTGGTGGTCAAGGTGGTGGCCGTGGCGGTATGGGCGGTGGTGGAGGCTGGGGCGGCTTCGTTCAAACCTCAGCTCAAGGATATATCAATCCTAACTATGGTTTAGAATTTGCTTTAAAAAAGGATTTCCTGAAAGAAAAAAGAGGTTCATTAACACTGAGTATGAGTGATGTGCTTAAAACAAAAATATATGGGTCCTATTCAGAAGCATCCTACTTCACTCAAACTAACTCACGCAGAAGAGATTGGCAGGTATTGAGGCTGAACTTCAATTACCGGTTTGGAAAGATTGATGCCAGTTTATTTAAGCGCAAAAACGTGAAAACGGGTATGGATTCTATGCAAGAAGGTTCACAAATGCAGTAAGTCTAGCTTTGAGAGAACGAATTACTCTTTTTTCCCAATCAACATGGGAACAAATGAAAATTCCTCAAATCGCTCTTCAATGAGACTACCATCAGCATTTTTGGTTACCCGAATCATGCGTTGATTTTCACCTTCATTCAACGGAAGAACCATTACAGATCCGGGCTTCATCTGATTCAGTAGCTTTTCTGGAATAAATGGAGCGGCTGCTGTGATTAAAATCTTGTCGAATGGAGCATACGTTGGAAGTCCCTCAAAACCATCGCCATAAAACGTACGGATAAATGGAAAGGACTTTAAGTATTCAAATGATTTATTGGCATCAAATAATTTCTTTTGACGTTCGATGGTAAATATTTTGGCTTTGAGTTCGCCTAATATGCAGGCTTGATAGGCGCTTCCTGTTCCAACTTCAAGTATTTTATCAAACGGCTTAACCTGGAGGAGTTGCGACTGGTAGGCAACGGTGTATGGATGAGAAATGGTTTGATCTTCCCCAATTAAAAAAGCCCTTTCTTCATACGCCTGTTTTTCAAAAGCAGAATCAAGGAAAAAGTGACGAGGAACATTCAATAAGGCTGTTAAAACCTGTTCATCCGTGATTCCTCTTTCACGAATTCCATCTACCATTTTTTGCCTCATTCCTTTGTGCAAATATGTATCTGATTTAGCACGCATGTAATTAAAACCTCCGGTAGAATTTTATAAATTATAGGGTATTGATATTATGGATTGAGCTCTTCAATGATTTTATCAATATGCATACCCAAGGCATTAAAGTTAGCATCAAATTCTTCAATTGTATTTAACGGCCTTTGTACGCTGAAATAAAACTTAATCTTAGGCTCTGTTCCAGATGGTCTACAGCTAATCTTACTTCCATCAACCAGGATGAACTGAAGTACATTGCTTTGAGGCAATTCAATAACAGAAAGCTGTCCGGACTTTAAATCTTTTGCCTCTTGCTTTTCATAATCATATATACCGACTACTTCTACGCCACCAAGTGTTTTGGGAGGATTTAGACGAAATCGTTGCATCATCGCTGCAATTTGTTCCTGACCATCACGCCCTTTTTTAGTTATGGATATTAAGTGCTCACGAAACAGTCCATATTCCTTGTACAGTTCGATTAATTTAGAAAACAAGCTTTTCCCAGCTTGCTTTTCATAAGCAGCCATTTCGCATAGTAACGCAACTGCACTCACAGCATCTTTATCGCGAAGTTGATTTCCTATCATCAATCCGTAAGACTCCTCTCCTCCAATAATATAATTTTCGGTTTCCTCTTTTTCCTTGATTAATTCTGCAATCCATTTAAATCCTGTCAATACGTTATAACAATTGATATCATTTTTAGCTGCAATAACATCAATCATATCTGTTGTTACAATGGTCTTCACAACCATATCGTTTGGCCTTGATAATCCTTTGCTCTTCCTGGCTTCAATCATATAGTCAAAGGCTAGGACAGCTGTTTGATTACCATTTAGTAGGATCCAATTTCCATAGTTATCCTTTACCCCAACACCAACACGATCAGCATCGGGATCTGTTCCTAACAAAATATCAGCATCAATAGACGATGCTTTTTTTAAACCAAGACTCATTGCTTCACTTTCCTCTGGGTTAGGGTATACAACGGTTGGAAAATTACCATCGGGATTGATTTGCTCTTCAACAAGATGAACATTCACAAAACCAAACTGTTTCAATACTTCCGGAACAAGGGTTATCCCTGTTCCATGTATCGGGGTGTACACAATTTTCAACTCTTTTTGAGCTTCAATTACATCAGGGTAAACACTTAGGCCTTTCACCATGCTGATATAGGCTTTATCCATATCATGACCGATGAGATGAATATTATCTTCCCCACCCGCCCATTTGACCTCTTCGATGGATGAAATTTTCTGAACCTCGCTCATCACATTTATATCATGAGGCGGAACCAATTGACCACCATCACTGAAATATGCTTTATATCCGTTGTATTCTTTTGGATTATGGGATGCAGTGCATACAACTCCACCTTGGCATTTTAAATGTCGTATGGTGAATGAAAGTTCAGGAGTTGGACGGAGTGATTCAAACAAGTATACTTGAATACCATTTGCAGCCATTACATTCGCTGTTACTTCAGCAAAGAATCGACTATTATTCCTACAATCATATGCTATCGCTACGCGTACTTGTTGATTTGGGAAAAACTGAATAAGGTAATTAGCAAAACCTTGAGTAGCAATTCCAATGGTATATTTATTAACCCTATTCGTTCCTACTCCCATAATACCTCGTAGCCCGCCGGTACCAAATTCAAGTTCCTTATAAAAGGACTCAGTTAGTTCATTTTCATTAGTATGCTGAAGTTCTCTAATTATTGATTTAGTATTTTCGTCAAACGATCCGTTGAGCCATTGATCTACCTTTTTTTGGATGATTTCTTCCATATACCAAAGATTTTTACAAACATAATGAAGGTGGAGGTAAATGCAATTAACTTAAGTAGTTAATTTGCATAAGAAATGGAATAGTATTTACATTACAAATGGATTAGAATTATCCTCTTTGAAAAACACAAACCGCATATCTTTTTTTATTCTTTTTTGTCTTCTCCTAAACATAACAGGCTTTAGTCAACTTAGAGATAATGAACTGCTAGACTCCGTTAATCATCAAAGATCTCCATTTCCTACTCCCAAAAAATTGATATTGGGGAGCTTACAAGTTGCCTTGTGGGGAGGTTCGTTTTATTCTTTAAATAATGCATGGTATGCTAATTATCCAAGGACAAAATTTCACACATTTAATGATTGGAGGGAATGGAAACAAATGGATAAAGCCGGACATATCTGGACAACCTACTCCATTAGTGAACATACCGATAAACTATGGCGGTGGACAGGAACTTCTGATAAAAAAGCAGCCATTATAGGAAGTCTTAGTTCAATTTGCTATTCCAGTGTAGTTGAAGTGCTTGATGGCTTTTCAGATAAATGGGGGTTCAGTCCAACAGATATTGTGGCCAATTTATCTGGCACAGGAATATACATGTCACAATCACTGTTATGGCATGAACAACGTGTTAGAATTAAACTCTCTTACCATCCTGTATCGTATGGTAATTTGAATGAACGAGCGAATCAATTATTTGGAACAGGAGATATTGAAAAAATGCTAAAAGATTACAATGGACAAACCTACTGGGCGAGCATTAATATCCATTCATTTTTCCCAAAAACTAATTTTCCAAGTTGGATCAATCTTGCCCTAGGATATGGTGCTGAGTCTATGTTAGGGGGAAACAATAATACATGGTATGATAAAAACGGTAATTACATCAACAGAAAGGATGTAGCTCGCTATAGAAAATACTTTATTTCTGCTGACATTGATTTAACGAAAATCAAGACAAAAAATAAAGTGCTGAAAACAGTATTTTCCATGATTAATGTGTTGAAAATACCGGCGCCTGCAATAGAATTCAAATCAACCGGTAAATTGCGTTTTCATCCTATCTATTATTAAAAACACAGGTGAGCTCAATCCAGCGTTAATCAAGAAACGCGCCAATTATTTTTTCATCACTTACCTCTACATGAATATGATCCTGTAAGGTACTCGCTAATGAAATTCCAACATAATCGGCATGAACGGGAAAGGTTTTATAGCTTCTTTCAACCAAGGTCAAAGTTTCTATTTTTCTTGGTAAAATTTGTAGAATCGGTATCATGGCGTACAGTAAAGTTTTACCACTATTGATTACATCGTCAACTAAAATGACAATTTGGTCCTTCAGTCTATCTAAATCGTTAATCTCACATTGAAGGGGTTCCTTTTTGTTTAATTTAACTTCTATCAAGTTAATCTCCATGTGAGAGTGAAGCTCTAAGGTCTTTTTTAATTGTTTTGCCACAACTAACCCATTGGTCATTATCCCAGCCAAAAAAATCACTTTTTCTTCTCGATTATTTTCGATGATCTCAAAAGCCATTCTGGTAAGCTTCATTTCAGCTAGATGAGCTGAAAGTATATATTCTTTATCCATAAATCTCTTGTTTTAAATGGTATACATCATGTAATTTAGCACTTGTAACTCAACCACATGGAAATTTTACAACAAATTCTATTTCTCTTATCAATTGCTGTTTCGGTAGGTTTATTTTCAAAGAAAATAAAACAGATTCGGCGAAATATCTTTCTAGGCCAACCAGAAGTAATAAATGACCATTATATAAAAAGATGGAAAAATGTTTTGCTATTAGCCTTTGGCCAAAAAAAAATGTTTAAAAACCTAACAGTAGCTTTTTTACACCTTTTCATATACCTCGGCTTCATTATTATAAACATAGAGATATTCGAAATTATTATTGACGGAATTACAGGAAGTCATCGAATTTTTGCTCCCTATATCCCTGCGCTGTATCCCTTGTTAATTAATTCATTTGAATTTTTAGCTGCTTCAGTCATTATAGTGTGTGTTATTTTCTTGATTCGTCGAAACATCCTACCAATTTTACGATTCAAATCAAATGAGTTAAAAGGATGGCCAAGTAAAGATGCCAATTTGATTCTGTTGATTGAAATTATACTAATGTCTTTGTTTCTGTCTATGAATGCAGCAGACTCGATGTTACAACAAGCTAACCAAGAACCATACTCACTTCACAAAACTGGTCCATTTTTAATTTCTTCTTATGTTAGTATTCTTTTTTCAGGATGTCCAATTCATGTGTTGATTTTCTTAGAAAGAATATGTTGGTGGCTACATATACTCGGTATTTTCATTTTCCTCAATTATTTGCCATGGTCTAAACACCTTCATATTTTACTTGCCTTCCCAAATGCCTTTTATGCTCGGTTAACGCCTCAAGGCAAAATACATAATATGCCTACGGTTCAACAGGAGGTTTTATATTCATTCCAACCAGAACTTGCCCCTACTCAGACAGACTCAACAAGTCATCTTAAGTTCGGAGCGAAAGACATTCAAGACTTAAGTTGGAAAAACATTCTAGATGCATATACCTGCACAGAATGTGGACGATGCTCAAGCGCCTGCCCTGCAAACCAAACGGGTAAATTATTATCCCCACGAAAAATAATGATGAATACCCGGGATAGGGCAGAAGAGATTGGGAATAACATTGACAAAAACGGCAGCTTTACAGACGATTCAAAATCACTACTTTTTGATTATATAACAGAAGAAGAATTAAGAGCATGCACTACATGCAATGCTTGTGTGGAAGAATGCCCTGTGAGTATTAATCCTTTAGACATCATCATTCAATTACGAAGGTATCTTGTCATGGAACAGAGCAGTGCGCCTTCAGAATGGACAGCCATGTTTACGAATGTTGAAAACAATTTTGCACCGTGGAAATTTTCTCCAGATGATAGAATAAATTGGACAAAAGAATAAAAGAATCATTTCTAAAAACAATGAAAGCATTGAACACTATAAAAAATTAGGCATGAAAATACCAGTAATGGCCGACGAAAAAGCACAGGGCAGAGATCCAGAATTGCTATTCTGGGTTGGATGTGCGGGAAGTTTTGATCAACGGGCACAAAAAATAACAAAAGCCTTTGCTACAATATTAGATAAGGTTGGAATTCATTATGCCATACTTGGTTCTGAAGAAATGTGTACGGGAGATCCTGTTAGAAGGGCCGGCAATGAGTTTATGTTTCAAATGATGGCTTATCAAAATATTAACTTACTAAACCAATATCAGGTCAAAAAAATTGTTACCGCCTGTCCACATTGTTTTAACACATTAAAAAACGAATACCCAGAATTAGGTGGCCATTATGAAGTAATCCATCATACAGAATTACTTCAAACACTCATCGATCAAGGTAAAATTATTATTAAGGATTCCGGTCCATTCAAAGGAAAGAAAATAACCTACCATGATTCATGTTATTTAGGCAGAAGCAATAATATTTATGAAGCCCCTCGTTCCGTTTTAGAAGCATTAGATGCTGAATTGGTTGAAATGAAAAGGTGCAAAAAAAATGGATTGTGTTGTGGGGCAGGTGGAGCGCAAATGTTTAAAGAAGAGGAAAAAGGAAACGAACGAGTAAATCTTGAACGCTCTAAGGAAGCGATCAAGACCAATGCCTCCATCATAGCATCTGCTTGTCCGTTTTGCAATACGATGATGACAGATGGGATCAAACTGAATGAAAAAGAAACTGATATCGAAGTAATGGATATTGCAGAATTAATAGCAAAATCAATATGATGAACTTATCGTTTAAAGAATTAATCCCAACTGGTTTTAGTGACACATCACGGGTGTGGGTTTATCAATCTAGTCGA